>BBRT01000346.1 GCA_001417715.1 Candidatus Symbiothrix dinenymphae | reverse complement strand
TATGACCGCCTGCCGCTGACTCAGGCTGCCTGCGAGGTGTTGCAAAAAAAGGGTTGGGCAAAGTCGGTTACGATTCTTCCGGACGACAACCTCAACGACAAAACCTACCCCTACGACTATGCCACGGGCTGGTCGCGCGACAATTTTGGTCCGCTGTGGATTCCGAAAAGAGGCGCAACGATTGTGCTAAGCGAAGAAAACATCGCCCTGTATCGCCGCTGCATCGTGAATTACGAAGGCAACCAACTCCGCAAAGAGGGCGAAACGGTGTTCATAAACGGTAGTCCTGCAACGCATTACACGTTCCAAATGGATTACTATTTCATGCTGGGCGACAATCGCCACGAGTCGGCAGATTCCCGCTACTGGGGATTTGTGCCCGAAGACCATGTCGTGGGCACGCCGGTGTTTGTGTGGCTGTCGCTGGACAAGGATAAGGGCTGGTTTTCGGGGAAAATCCGCTGGAGTCGTTTGTTTAGGTCGGTGAGTTCGCTTGTGCAATGACAGTTACCAGTTACCAGTTACCAGTTACCAGTTACCAATGACCGATTGGCAATTACCGGGTTCCACTCTGATGACATCGGCTTATTTGGCTCCGATTGACTATTATATGCAGCTCAATCGGGCTTCTTCTGTGATTGTTGAGGGATGGGACAATTATGTTAAGCAGACTTTTCGCAATCGGTGCGTTATTGCTACTGCTAATGGTTTGCAGACTTTGAGCATCCCGATTGAGAAGCCGGGTACTGCCAAATGTTTGACGCGCGACATTCGGATTGCCGAGCATGGCAATTGGCGCAATTTACATTGGAATGCGATTGTGTCTGCCTACCGTTCTTCGCCGTTTTTTGACTATTATGAGGATGATTTTCGTCCGTTTTATGCAACCCGGCAGGGCTTTTTGGTTGATTTTAATGAGCAATTGGAGCAGTTGGTTTGCTCGTTGCTCGGCATTGAACCAAAAATCACGCACTCCTCCGTATACCTCACCGCCACACCGAGCACAATAGACTTGCGCGAAGCCATTCATCCGAAAAAGCCGCCCGTGAATGCCGTTTTCAAGCCCTATTATCAGGTTTTCGCCACGCGCAACGGCTTTCAGCCCAATCTCAGCATCATTGATTTGCTTTTTAATATGGGCAATGAGGCGGTGTTGTTTTTGTGATAAAAAAAATCTTTTGTTTTGTTTTTTTTTCGGCTAAAGGGCTAAAAAATTTCGGTCGATTGTTGGCGGCGGATGTCCTTGCGAGACGAGGCTCAATTTGCGAAATAATAACACATGAAAAAAACGATTTACTCATTTTTATTCAAGCGACTATGCCGTCTCCCGTAGCTAAAATAAATCACCAGCCCTATTATTGTCCAGATAATCAGTCGCGACCATGTGCTCCATGGCAGTGAAACCATTTGCAGGATGCACACGCCCGCGCCGAGTAGCGGGATGAACGGCACAAGTGGCACGCGAAATGGGCGTTTCAAATCCGGTTGGGTTTTGCGTAGCACTATCACGGAGAGGCAGACGATGGTGAATGCCAGCAGTGTGCCGATAGACACCATTTCCACCAACACGTGCAGGGGGAAAAATCCTGCTATTAAGCCTGAAACGATGCAGGCAAAAATAGTTGCATTTTGAGGGGCCCCTGTCTTTGCATTTACTTTGGCAAACATACGCGGCAACATTCCATCGCGAGCAATGGCGTAATAGATGCGCGTTTGCCCCAACATCATCACCAGCACCACCGAACTAATGCCTGCAATAGCTCCCAGCTTGATAAACGGACTCAACCAGCGCAAGCCTTCGCCCGCTCGGTCAATCGCCAGCGCAATAGGGGCATCCACATTGAGTTCCGTGTAGTTGACCATACCGGTGAGCACTGCTGTCACGGCGACATACAGCACGGCACATACCAACAGCGAAATCAAAATGCCTTTCGGCATAT
Organism: Candidatus Symbiothrix dinenymphae; assembly: GCA_001417715.1. Classification (GTDB taxonomy): domain Bacteria; phylum Bacteroidota; class Bacteroidia; order Bacteroidales; family Azobacteroidaceae; genus Azobacteroides; species Azobacteroides dinenymphae. The sequence goes on along the minus strand of BBRT01000346.1, from coordinate 3,213 downwards.
CGCGCTGCGGTTTTTTGGTCTCCTGTGCCGCCGTAGAAAGTGCATCGAAGCCCAAGTAGGCGAAAAACACCACTGCCGTAGCCCGCAAAATGCCACTCCAGCCGAATGAACCGAATGAGCCGGTATTTTCGGGGATATACGGATGATAGTTGCTTGTGTCGATATATGACAGCCCAAAGCCGATAAACAGCAGAATGACAGTCACTTTCACAACCACGATGATGTTATTGACCATTGACGACTGCTTGATACCCGCCAGCAACAGCGATGAGGTGACTGCAACGATGAACACAGCCGGCAAATTGATGATGCTGCCTGTGAGCACCCAGCCCGCCTCCGCCGTGTAGTCGAATGAGGATTGAATAAGGTGGGGAGGTAGATTTAATCCGAGGCTACTCAACAAGTTACACATATATCCCGACCAACCGACCGACACGCTCGAAACGGCAAAAACGTATTCGCAAATCAAGTCCCAACCGATGAACCACGCGAGAAGTTCGCCCACCGTGGCATAGCTGTAGGAATAGACGCTGCCCGAAACGGGGATGACAGAGGAAAATTCTGCGTAGCACAACGCCGCCAGAACGCACCCAAAGGCAGAAATCAAAAACGAGATGGTCAATGCCGGTCCGGCATATTGCGCTGCCGCCTGACCGGTGACCACAAAAATACCCGTCCCCACAATGGCTCCGATGCCCAACATCACCAAGTTGTTCGCAGAGAGTGTCCGTTTCAGCCCGCCACTGTCCGCATCGTTGGCATCGCTCACCTCCTGCATCATGGCAGAGATGCTTTTTTTTCTGAATAAATCGTGTGTCATATTATATATGTGTTTGAAGCGACAAAGGTATAATTTTTTTTCTTACCTTTGTGGGCTTAAAATAGAGAGAAAATGAATATTCAGCAAATTATACACAAAAATTTGGAGGCGTTGTTGGGAACTGCTATTCCCGACAGTCTTGTGCAACTCCAAAAGACGAAAAAAGAGTTTAAAGGGCACCTGACATTGGTGGTGTTCCCTTTGCTGAAAATTTCCAAGAAAAAACCGGAAGAAACGGCGACTGCTATCGGCGAATTTCTGGTCAAAAACGAGCCGTCAATTGCAGAATTTAATGCCATTCAGGGCTTTCTTAACTTGACAATTGCGCCGAACTATTGGGTGGATGTGCTGGATGAAATTGCTCAAAACACTGCCTACGGCACCCGAGCTGCGGATAAAAATGCGCCGCTGGTGATGATTGAATATTCATCGCCCAACACCAACAAACCGTTGCATCTGGGGCATATCCGCAATAACTTGTTGGGACACAGCATCTCCGAGATACTGAAAGCGACCGGCAATCAGGTGGTGAAAACGAATATCGTCAACGACCGCGGCATCCACATTTGCAAGTCGATGTTGGCGTGGAAGCACTGGGGCAATGGTGCAACCCCCGAATCAACCGGCAAAAAAGGCGACCATTTGATTGGCGATTATTATGTGAAATTCGACCAGGAGTATAAAAAGGAGTTGGCACAGTTGATGGCGGGCGGTTTGGACGAAAAAGCCGCCGCCGAAAAATCGCCTTTGATGGCGGAAGCTCGCGAAATGTTGCGCCAATGGGAAGCCGGCGACGAGGAGGTGCGCGCACTCTGGGAAACGATGAACAGCTGGGTGTATGCCGGTTTTGACATCACCTACAAGGCTTTGGGCGTGGATTTCGACAAAATTTATTACGAATCGCAAACCTATTTGGAAGGCAAAGACACTGTGTTGGAAGGGCTGAAAAAAGGCATATTCTACAAAAAAGAGGACAGCTCGGTGTGGGCGGATTTGACGGCGGACGGATTGGACGAAAAACTGTTGCTGCGAGCCGATGGCACCTCTGTTTATATGACACAGGACATTGGAACAGCCAAATTGCGTTTTGAAGACCAACAAAAATTAAATCAGCCCATCAACAAAATGGTGTATGTGGTTGGAAATGAGCAGAATTACCATTTTCAGGTGCTGTCGCTGTTGCTCGACAAACTCGGCTTTGAGTTTGGCAAGGGCTTGGTGCACTTCTCCTACGGCATGGTGGAACTCCCCGAAGGCAAAATGAAATCGCGCGAGGGCACGGTCGTGGATGCCGACGACCTCATAGAAGAAATGGTGCGCACCGCCAAAGAAACCTCCGAAGAGTTGGGCAAATTAGACGGCTATTCGGAAGAAGAAGCCAACGAAGTAGCCCGCATAGTGGGTTTGGGTGCCTTAAAATACTTTATTTTGAAGGTGGACCCGCGCAAAAATATGGTTTTCAACCCCAAAGAATCCATTGATTTTAATGGCAACACCGGTCCGTTTGTGCAATATACTTATGCTCGCATTCAATCGGTGTTGCGAAAAGCAACGACCGACCGTCATTGCGGGCTTGACCCGCAATCCCCTCCCAAAATCAGCGAAAAAGAGGAGGGGTTGATACAGATGTTGTCCGAATTTCCTGCTACTGTGCAGGATGCTGCCGACAATTTCAGTCCGGCACTTATTGCCAATTATGTGTATGATTTGGCGAAAGAATACAACCAGTTTTATCACGATTTTCCCATTTTGAAGGAAGAAAACGAGGCGGTGCGAAATTTTCGCCTTGTGCTGAGCAAAAATGTGGGTGAAATCATCAAGACCGGGTTTCGACTGCTGGGGATAAATGTTCCGGACAGGATGTGATTGGAAATAAAAATGCCGCAAGATATGCTACAACGACAACTGCAACAGCACCAGTGGAAAGCCTTCAGGCGCAATCCCATGTTTGAACGCAACTTGGGCGTGCGGATTTTTATGTATATAGCGTTTGGTTTTTTGGCTTTGGAGTTTTTGTCGTTTGGCTTTTTTCTGGACAAACTTTTGCTCGAAGTTGGCACTTACACGTATGCCATTGATGTTTTTAATTCGATTGTGCTCTATTTGTTTGTCGTCGATTTTGTGGTAAAGTTTTTTTGGAAGACCAATCAGTCGATGCAAATTGCGCCGTATCTGACTTTGCCGATTAAGCGAAATCGGCTGTATAACTTTCTGTTAAGTAAGGAGTTTAGCAGTTTTTGGAATCTCTTTTGGCTGTTTTCGATAGTGCCGTTTGCGCTCAAGTCTATTACGCCCTATTTTGGGTTTGGGACGGCGATTTTGTATATTCTTTTTTTCTACCTGCTTTGTGTGGGTGTCAGTTTGCTGGTCAATCTTATTAACAATCTGCTCAA
>BBRT01000345.1 GCA_001417715.1 Candidatus Symbiothrix dinenymphae | reverse complement strand
CAGGAATTTTTGGTTTTTTTTGTGAATACCTGATTATCTCTTTAATCCAAGCAGGGGCAATGCGCAAATCGTGTTCTAAATATGACACTTTTTCTTTCATTAAAGCATTTTGTATTTGTTCAATTTCTTTTTGACTAATATTCTCTTTTCCAATACTTTTTAATGCCTGTATTGCCAAACGGCTGATTTTACCGATTGCTGCCACATTTTTGGGCGAAGTCCGAATGAAAGATATTGTGTAATTTCCGACTTTTATATTTCGTGCCGAGCCGTCTGTAAGATAAACAATTTTCATCGGCACTTGCGTAGAAAGTCCCAATCTGTTTAATGCGTATGCGCCTGTGGGAACGATTTTTGCCTTATCACGCCGTGCGATAGTTTCGGCAATATACTCTATTTTTGGGGTAATTTTACCAATGATTTTATCAATTTGCGGGCGATAATAAATGCCGTTGGTAACTTTATCTAATTCACCTTTTGCAACCAATCTGTTTAGGGTGCGATAAATGGTATCAATGTTGCCAAACATTGCAAAATTATCAGCAAAAAAGAGCGCGCCCCTCTTGGCTTTTTTTATTTTTCCAAATATCTTATTTTCAATGCTTTCTGTCATATATTTTCAATTTTATTGTCCGATATTTTGCTAATATTTAGGACAAATATAACGCTGCAAAGGTACAATTATTTTTTGAAATAACAAGCAAGTAAAAAAGAGATGGCTCTTCATGAAATGGAAATTTTCCCTTAATACAACATTCCAAACAGCCAAAGCGGGATTTTGTTCTTATGCCCTATTTCAATATCATCGGCTACTACAAAACTGTTCGGAATGTCTTTTATTTGGTCAAACGTTTTTCTCTTTCCGCCGACTTCAAACGTGTAGTTATCCACGATAAAATCCCCCTGTGGTGCAAGTATAACATTGGCGATGGCACTTAACTGATTAACAAAAAATGTTTCTCTTGCACTGCCGATGTTTGCATTTTCGCCGTACAAATAGGACAAATTAGTGTTGTTCAGCAATACTTTGTCGGGCTTTGTAAGGTCGCCAATCGTTTTGTTTTTGTAGGAAACCAAATTCAACAATTTTGCATTTGCCAACAATGACAAATACTTAACCGTATTGTTTCTGTTGCTGTCTATTGCATTGCTTAAATCTGTAATATTCGGCGTATAAGGCACTAATGTTGAGAGAATTGCCAATAATTTTTTCAATTTGTGCCGCGATTCAAACTCGATATTTTCAATGGCGGGAATATCAATATCAATAACATTATTTACCGCTTCCTGCAATTTTTGCTCGTATTTTCTCAATCCCTCTTTGTAAAAAAGATAGTAGCCGTTTTTCAGATATTTTTTGAACAAAGGCATTATTTTCACATTTTCCGTAATCCGGAAAGCGATATCTTGGTGATTTTCAACAATTTCAGTGAGAGAAAACACCGGAAAATCACCCACTTTTTCAAAATTTAAAAATTCTCTGAAAGACAAACCTTCCATTTTTTCATAAACAACCCTTCTTGATAAATCCGCCGTTGATTTGTAAATCTGCAACAGCGAAGAACCGGTAAATACAACTTTCAGTCTCGGAAAACTGTCGTAAATATTTTTAATTTCGATCGCCCAATTCGGATAGTGGTGAATTTCGTCTAAAAACAAATGCGTGCCACCGTTCAGATAAAACTCGTCTGCCAATTCAAAAATTGTGTGGTTGGCAAACCACGCATTGTCCAAACTCGCAAAAATCGCCTCGTTTTTGTTGGCAAAAGTTGTCTTAACGTGTTGAAGCAGCATTGTTGTTTTCCCAACGCCTTTTGCGCCGATAATGGCAATGCACCGCTCGTCCCAATCAATATTCGGATAGAGATAACGAAAGTTTTTTACCTCTATTTCCTGCATTAAGCGCAGATAAATTTTTACTAAACTGTCCATAGAACTAATTTTTTGCAAAGGTACGAAATGTTTTTTATATATAGCAAAAAACAACTAAAAATGTTTCTTATATGTAGCAAAAAATAAGTAAAAATGTTTCTTTTAAATAGCATTATCTTGTTATCATTGTCATAGAAGTACTTGACCATCAACTTATTATGATAATCATAAATTTTTGTTAACTAAAAAACCACTTCCATCATCTTGTGCCCGTATTGCGTTTGTCGCAGTCAGACCACAAAAAGCAAAAGCAAAATTAAAAATGACTTTGCCATTCTTAAATCTGCTTAAACTTTTATCAAGTGAATTTACTTGTTCTCTCTAAAGCTCCCTTATCCAAATGTTTCTGAAACTAATTGGCTCGCTGGGGTCGCCGTGCGATTGCAGCAGGATGGGACCTGTTTCCTTGACCACCGTCCGCGGGAAGCCGATATATTCGGTCGTGCCTTGCACAATGGTGCTGTTTTGCACCAACACGCCGTTGAAAAGCACCGTCACAATCGGCGGCGTGCGGTATTTTCCGTCTTTCGTGAAGGTGGGGGCGGTGAAAAAAATATCGTATTCGTTCCACTCGCCGGGCTTGCGGATGGGGTTCACCAATGGCGGCGATTGCTTGTAGACGCTGCCTGCCCCACCATTGGCATAAGTTTCATTGTCGTAGGAGTCCAAAATCTGCACCTCATAGAGCTTGTGGAGATAGACGCCGCTATTGCCTCTTCCCTGCCCGCTGCCGCTGATATTCTTGGGAATAGACCACTCGACATGCAACTGGAAATCCCGATATTCACCTTTGGTCTGAATATCCCCTGTGGATTTTTCGACGGTCACGATGCCATCGTGCACCTTCCACGCGGCATCTTTGCCGTCAGGACGTTGCCATTTCGACAGGTCTTTGCCGTCGAACAGCACTGTGGCATCCGATGGGGCGGGACGCAAGGCTTTGCTTGTGGCTTCGGCTGTCTTCACCGCCTCCGGTTGAGGCTCCCAATACTCCGACATCTCGGGCTTCATACCCATCCGCTTGGGATACTCTTTTTTACTCTCTTGCGCCTGTGCGCCAACACCTGACACTGTTGCCAAAGCAACAATCAAACAACTATTCAATACTTTTTTCATATTTATATATATATATTTATAATTTATAATTCTTCACTAAAATAATCGCGGCAAAGGTACAAAAAAATTCAATACTTTTGTTGCAAAAAAATCCAATATAAATTTGCCTTAAAACAACTTCAACTCCAACTGCGTATATTTTTTGACCGGCGCATCATCGCTCGCGTTACTCACGCCGATGCCAATCAACCTCACGGGCTGTTGTGAGAGGTCTATCTGCTTCATCATTTCCCTTGCGGGGTGCCACAGGGCTTGAAAATCGGTGATGGTTTGCGGTAATGTTTTGCTTCGTGTGATGCTTTTGAAATCGGCGTATTTGATTTTCAGGGTGATGGTTTTGCCGTGAAAATTTTCGTCTTGCATCCGTTCCATCACCTCTTTGGCTAAAGGATACAGTTCGGCGGTCAGCAAAATTCGGTTGTTTTTGTCCTGCGCAAAAGTTGTTTCGGAGCTGACCGACTTGACGATGCGGGTGGGTTCCACCTCCCGTTCGTCGATGCCGCGGGCGTTCAGATAGAGGCTGTGTCCGGCTTTTCCGAACATTCGGACGAGTGTGGATTCCGAATGTTGCTTCAAATCGCGCCCTGTGAAGATGTAACTTTCGTGCATCTTTTGTGCCGTCATTCGCCCTACGCCGAAAAATTTTTCGACGGGCAGGGTTTCCACAAATTTTTCAGCCTCTTGCGGCGGAATCACGAAAAGTCCGTTTGGCTTCTTCCAGTCGGAGGCAATTTTCGCCAAAAATTTATTGACGGATACGCCCGCAGAAGCCGTCAGAGCGGTTCGTGCAAAAATCTTTTGCAATATCTCCTGTGCAATCAGGGTGGCAGAAGGGTTGTTTTTGTGATTGACCGTTACGTCCAAAAACGCCTCATCCAGCGACAAAGGCTCCACCAAATCGGTATATTCCAAAAAAATCTTCCGAATTTGCATCGACACTTCATGGTAAGCCTCAAAGCGCGGAGGCACGAAAATCAGCTCGGGACACTTGTGCAAAGCCGTCAACGATGGCATGGCTGAGCGAATTCCCAGCCGACGCGCCTCATAGCTGGCAGTGCAAATCACGCCCCGCGCCTCCCCATGACCCACCGCAATGGGCTTGCCGCGCAACTCAGGGTTGTCGCGCTGCTCCACAGAGGCGTAGAAAGCATCCATATCGATGTGAATAATTTTTCGCATGGGATGCAAAGATACGGCAAAAGTCGCGATTTTCCCCCTTTTTAACATTTTTTTGTGTTAAAAGCAAAAAAAATGCCAAAAAAATTTGGAGCGTATCTTTTTTTTCCCTACATTTGCGGCTGATTTTCTTTAACGATTAAAGAACGTCAAAAAAAAATTATAAAAAATTGTATAAATTCTAAATTAAAGACACGTTTTATGGAAACAAAAAACAAACAGGTGAAGAGAGAAGGAAAGAAATCTCGCGGCGTTTCAGCAGGCATTGGCATTGTTGTTGCATTTGTATGCGCCGTCGCATTTTTCAAGTTGATCCTTGGGGCTGAAACCAATTTCAAAGATTTGGATTCGGCAAGTGGGCACCCGCTAAACATGCTCGGTACGATGTACAAGGGCGGTTTTATGGTGCCAATGATTTTGACACTGTTATTAACAGTGATTATTTTGTCGGTTGAACGCTTCATTGCGTTGAACAAGGCAAAAGGGAGGGGCAATCTAATTGCGTTTGTCGCCAATGTGAAAGCCGAGTTGAAGAAAAACAACATCGAACCGGCTATTGCGCTCTGTGCCAAGCAAAAAGGTTCTGTGGCTGCTATCGTGGACGCAGGCTTGCTGAAGTACAGAGAAATGGAAACGGCGAAGTTGCCAAAAGAAACCAAGATTGAGGAAATCAAGGCTGAATTGGAAGAAGCAACCGCGCTGGAATTGCCTTCTTTGCAGCAGAATTTGCCAATCATCGCAACCATTTCTACGCTCGGTACGCTGTTCGGGCTGTTGGGAACGGTGATCGGTATGATTCGGTCGTTCGGTGCCATGGGTGATGCCGGTGGTACGGATGCTGTGGCGTTGTCGACCGGTATTTCCGAATCCTTGATTAACACGGCTTCCGGTATCGCGACAGGTGCTTTGGCTATCATCACGTACTCCTTTTTCACGGGTAAAATTGATGAGATGACCTACGCCATCGACGAAATGGGCTTTGCGCTCAAGCAACTTATCAGAAACTCATAACGCATAAACCACGATGGCAAAAGCAAAAG
>BBRT01000344.1 GCA_001417715.1 Candidatus Symbiothrix dinenymphae | reverse complement strand
ACGATGACATAGCACACATTATCTATACGTCCGGCACAACGGGCGAATCCAAGGGCGTGGTGCTGACGCATGCCAATTATTTGTCGGTTTTGAAGAGTCACGACACCCGTTTGGACTATCTGCCGCAACGCTTTTTGTCGATGAGCTTCCTGCCGGTGGCACATATTTTTGAAAAAGCATGGAGCATCTATTGCTTCCACAGGGGCTGTAGCATTGCTGTTTGTCCCGACCCACGGTTTATCCAGGATTGTTTGCAAGAGGTGCGTCCGCAGGCTATGTGCAGTGTGCCGCGTTTCTGGGAGAAAGTGTATGCGGCGGTGCAAGACAAAATCGACAACTCCAACTGGCTGTTCGGCAATCTGTTTATTGATGCCATCAACACCGGCGAGAGGTATGTGTTTGATTTCATCAACGAAAACAGAAAAGCGCCTTTGGGACTTCGCCTGAAATATAATTTCTACAAAAGCACGGTGTATAAAAAGTTGAAAAAGACGATTGGCATCGAAAATGGCGTTATTTTTCCGGCAGCAGGTTCTTTTTTGTCGGACGAAATCATCACGTTTTTGCGCTCGGTCGATATCCCATTGGTGTATGGCTACGGGCTGAGCGAAACAACGGCAACAGTAACGTGCTTCACTCACGATAAATTTGAAATAGGAACGGTTGGAAAAATCATGCCGGAGACGGAAGTGCGCATCGGCGAAAATGGCGAAATTCTCGTTAAAGGAGCCGGCATCATGCGAGAGTATTACAAAAAACCCGGTGCCACATCGGGAGCCTTCACGGAAGACGGCTTTTTCCGCACCGGCGATGCAGGGTATCTCACAGAAAATCAAGGTATTGTGCTGACCGACCGCCTGAAAGATTTGTATAAAACATCAAACGGTAAATATGTTGCACCGCAGCAAATTGAAGCGCGCCTCTTGTCGGGCAAATTGATTGACGCGGCAATGGCAGTGGGCGACCAACGCAAATTTGTTTCCGCCCTGATTGTACCAAATGAGGCAGAAGTTGTGAAATACGCAAAATCGAAAGGCATTGAGTATCAATCGTTGAAAAATTTGTATCAAACGCCGCAAATTCGTGAGTTTTTTGAACAACACATCGCATCCCTGCAATCCGATTTGCCCGGACACGAACAAGTCAAGCGCTTTGAACTCCTGACAACACCATTCTCCATCGAAACAGGCGAACTGACAAACACCCTGAAAATGAAACGCCGCGTAATTCTGGAAAAATATGCCGGTGAAATCGCGCTGATGTATGAGTAAAGGTAAATAAAGTTGAAGGCAGATTCAAAAATAATTTGTACCTTTGCACCCGAAATAATAATTTTAAAGATATACACAATGGAAAAGTTAGAAAGTTTATACCCACTTATAGGTGCTATTGCTGTCGTGTTGGGTGGTGTTTGGTTCGTTGTGCAGCAGGCATTCAAGTTGGGCATAATGTCGCATCGTTTGGATTATGTTGAGCGGAATACCAATGAAATTAAAATTTCAATCGCTTGTTTGCCGGTAATCATAACCCGATTGGAAGCAATAGATAAAACTCTTAGCAGCCTGCCTTGTTCCTTGCACAATGATGAATTAGTGACAATAAAAGAATCTTTGTGCTTATGAATACACCTGTATTCAACAAATTGAAAGATTATGTTTACGAAGCATCACCTGTTACGTTGGAAAATGGCGAACCATACACTCTTGCAATTCCGGACATCTGCTTCGTTCTTTCAATCCCGCTTAGGGATATGTATTTGAAAGAAAATCCCATTTAGATTCCCTTTGTAGCTTTCTTTTTGCCCCGCGGGGCAACCGTAGGTGGAGCGAAGCGCAACCTGCGGAAAAAAAGCACCCTCCCTCTCCTTAGCCCTGCAAGGGCGAGATTATGATAATGCTGTCCCGGCGGGACAAAAAACAATTGGCAGGATTATCATCAATCCTGCCAATCCTTTTGTCATAAGTACAGACGTGGCGCGCCACGTCTCTACTGCAATTTCGTCTGAACTTTGATTTTCGTGTGATTTTATTCCTGACTTCGTCACCGGAACATCCAAAATGAACTCAAAGCGGAAGCACCAGGCGGAAGCCTATATGGCCGGCGCGGCTGTTGGGCGAGAAGTTGTAGCGAAACGACACGCGGCAGCCACCATTGTCGTACCAGCTGCCGCCGCGAAGCACGCGGCGCGAACCTGTTATAGCACCTGTAGGGTTAGTCTGTGAATCGCTACTATAGTCACCGTCCCAATCACTACACCACTCCCATAGATTGCCGCTCATATCGTAAATGCCAAGTTCGTTAGGGGCTTTAGTACCTACGGGTTGAGTGCCATATCCTGCTGTACCTGGACTTTTACTCGGTATATTATCCAAACGCCACGCCACATCGTCAAGCTCATCGCTGCCACTATACTTGTAGCTATTGCTTTCGCCGCCACCTCGTGCCGCATATTCCCACTCTGCCTCGGTCGGTAAACGATAATTCTTGCCTGTCTTTGTATTAAGCGCAGTTAAAAAACTCTGTATATCATTATGACTGACATTATACATCGGATAATCGTCACCCTCGCCATAACTTGACGGTGCCGTGCCTGGCCAACTGCCCTTCACATCCCACCAGAGCTTTTGTGTCACCTCATACTTGCCGATAGCATAGGAGCTCAAAGTAACGCTGTGAGTAGGACTTTCATGATCAGCAGCATCGCTGCCCTGCTCGGCTGTGGCTCCCATAGTAAAAGTGCCACCCGCCACACCTATCATATCGAAACTCAATCCGCTACTGATTTCAGTGAGGCTACCTGCTGGAGGAGGGTTGTCCCCTGCTGTATTATACTTAGGAACTTTAATTGTGGTTACACCATCGGCAAGAGTAAACACCACATAGTCGGCATGGGAGTAGTCAATGGCGGAAAAAAGGGCATCCCCAGCGTCTCCTTTGTCACCTTTGTCACCCTTGGCGCCGACAGGTCCGGTTGCGCCGGTGTCGCCTTTCTCACCCTGGACACCGACAGGACCGGTTGCACCGGTGTCGCCTTTCTCACCCTGGACACCGACAGGACCGGTTGCACCGGTGTCGCCTTTCTCACCCTGGACACCGACAGGACCGGTTGCGCCGGTGTCGCCTTTCTCACCCTGGGCACCGACAGGACCGGTTGCACCGGTGTCGCCTTTCTCACCCTGGGCACCGGCAGGACCGGTTGCACCGGTGTCGCCTTTCTCACCCTGGGCACCGACAGGACCGGTTGCGCCGGTGTCCCCTTTGTCACCCTTGGCGCCGACAGGACCGGTTGCACCGGTGTCACCTTTGTCGCCCTTCGCGCCGACAGGACCGGTTGCGCCGATGTCGCCTTTGTCTCCCTTGGCACCGACAGGACCGGTTGCGCCGATGTCGCCTTTGTCACCCTTGGCGCCGGCAGGACCGGTTGCGCCGGTGTCGCCTTTGTCGCCCTTGGCACCGGCAGGACCGGTTGCGCCGGTGTCGCCTTTGTCGCCCTTGGTGCCCGCAGGACCGGTTGCGCCGGTGTCGCCTTTGTCGCCCTTGGCGCCGGCAGGACCGGTTGCGCCGGTGTCACCTTTGTCGCCCTTGGCACCGGCAGGACCGGTTGCGCCGGTGTCGCCTTTGTCGCCCTTCGCGCCGGCAGGACCGGTTGCGCCGGTGTCCCCTTTGTCACCCTTCGCTCCGGGAGCACCGTTAACGGGCGCAACCACTCCGCTCCGGAATTTGACGCTGTCGATTGACGATACTACATCGGAAAATACAACACCTCCATTGCGATAAACTTCCAAATTATCCTGTGCAAAAACGATGCCTGCAACAGACAATAACAATACGGTCATAGCCGAAATAAATATTTTTGTTGTTTTCATAACTTCATTTTTTTTTATTTTTAAATTTTAATAATTTTACGACTGCTGACCGCGTCTACATGCTTCACTTGAATCACATAAGTGCCCGCCGGCAAAAAGCCGAGCGACAACCGTGCCTCCCGAGCCTGCACATCGGTGCGTAGCAGCACATTGCCAGCCAAGCCGAATACGGCAATTGACTCAATCTCCACATCACTCGTCACAAACAATTCATCGCGCACGGGATTGGGATAGAGCCTGAGCGCGGAAGCCTCCAACGCACCAATCTCTGCTGGCACCGCCCCGAATGTCAGCCGCGAAATTGCCGAGAGGGCAATGTCATTCGTCACTTGTGACTTGTTACTGAATACCATCTCACCACCCGAAAAGGTGATTTTGCCAATGCCGCTCAATGCAAACGATTGAGGCGCACCGGCATTCCCGTGTACAAACAAGCCCATTTCCTGTGCCTGCATCGTACCTCCACACAGCATCAATGTTGTGAGAAACAAACTAAATTTTTGTTTTTTTTTCATAGCTTTTTTATTTAATTCAACAACATACATCAACGCCATGTATCTGTCTTATAATTTATATTTTCTCTTAAATTCTTCGAAATGCGTTTTTAATGTGCCCTCAAATTGCAGCTCCTCAACTAAACAATCCCAATACAGCACTTTCACTTTGTCCCGATACTTCTCATCGACAAAATTTGGGGCTTCGTCTGCCTTTTTGCATACTTCTTCATTGTTTTTAGGAACGATAAAAACGACATAACTATCATCTGAAACATGCATTAAGTTTCTCATTAGTTGATAATTATCTAAAAATTCTTTGCAATCATCGTCCGTTTTAAAACGAATCTTTCCTTGAGCCAATTCTTTATATTGTGCCTCATACCTGCGAACATGAGCTGCATCCTCTCCTTCGCTTCCAAATCCAGGCTCCGTATATTTTACTTCAAAATAAAATTTTTTATTATTCGTTTCAAAATAAAAATCAAAACTTGTATGTTTTTTAAATTTCGCATTAGTACTATCCAAATCTGATTTTTTTTCAAATTCCACAGTTTCATATTTGACTGTTTCGCCTTTTATCCCTAATTTTTCAAGAAGCAATTCAATTTTTTTCTCTTCAATCAGTGGATAGAAAAAATTCAGGCACATTGCCTGAGAAGAATTTAAATGTGGAAAAAACGGACTAAATTCCATGTTTTTCCACTTGGATTTCCAGAAACTATCTCGATAAGTTTCAAGCAAATTCAATTCTTGATTTTCAGAAGGAAGGATGTGTTCGTACTCTCCATTCTCCCATTTCCCTCTTTTGGTAACATTAAGAACGTTTGTTCTGTAATTACCCAAATGCTGTTTTACACTGTCATTCCAATTCATAACTTATATGTTTTTAAAAATTTATATTCCTGAAATTCACTATATTACACACACAAAAACCACCGACAACAACAGGAACAAAATTCCTTGCTGTTGATGCAATTAACTGCTTTCTCTTAAAAAGCGCTTGAATAAACGCTCGTAACTTACTGATTATCAATAAGTTGGGGGGGGGGGGGGGGGGGGGGGAAAAGAATTTCCTCAGAACACCCAACAGAGAAGAGCCAACACCACGAAAACTAACCAAAAAACAACCCCAACCCCAACCGGGCTTTGCTCCCCCCCCCCCCCTTACATAACCACCCCAAATATTTTTAATGTATAGAACTCGTTGTTATTCTATCTTTTATATTATAGCAA
>BBRT01000343.1 GCA_001417715.1 Candidatus Symbiothrix dinenymphae | reverse complement strand
CTTTGTTTCCATCACTTTTTATTTTTTTTAATTATCCGCAAAGGTAGGCAAATTAATTGACTATTTCGCCTCTTTCGCATGGTGCGGCTCCACCTGCGACAGCCCAAAATAGATGGCAGAAAGCATCGTGAAGACGTAGGCTTGAATGTAGGCAACCAAAATTTCAACAAAATTGCTGAATACACTCAGCAGAACGGAGAAAACAGTCATGCCGGAATTGACACCTACGCCCAACTTAACCGTCAGAAAGACAATGCACGTCAAGCCCAACAGCAAGGCATGACCCGCCAAAATACTCGCAAAAAGACGAATCATGAGGGCAAACGGCTTGGTCAGGATGCCAATAAATTCCACCGGAATCATTATCGGCTTGAGCCACAAGGGTACATCGGGCCAAAAAATCTCTTTCCAATACTCTTTGGTGCCAAATATATTGACAATTACAAACGTGCAGAGCGCCAACACCACCGTAATCGCGGTATTTCCCGTCACATTTGCCCCGCCCGGAAAAATTGGAATCAGCCCCACAAGGTTGATGAATATGATGAAAAAGAATACCGTCAACAAATAAGGTGTATATCGCTTGTAATTTTTGCCGATACAAGGCTTGGCAATGTCGTCCACAACGCTCATAATCGCCATTTCCATAAATGCGATAAAGCCCGAAGGCGAAGATTTTTCGGGATGCCCCTGCCGTTTCCTGTACCAACTCGCACAATAAAGTATCAAGCCAACCAAAATCAAACTGCACAAAACCAGCGCGAAAACATCTTTGGTGATGGAAATGTCCAACGGGCGCACGACTTCGCCGTTAGCCAGTGTTTCAACAATTTTGCCCTTGTGAGTCTCCTCTTCGGAGATTACAAACCCTTCGTAAGCATGCCCGCCATGCAAACGCGCAGACGAAAACAGATGCCATTCGCCCGTTTGCGTGCTCCGCACAATGACCGGCAGCGGAATGGCAACATCGTGACCCTTCCAGCGAGTCACATGCCAGCCATATTCATCGCCAACATGTTCGAGGATGAGTTCGCGAACGTTGAGTTCTCCGCTTCCGGAGTTGTGTGCGGCGTAACTCGGGGTTGCAAGCCCTTGTTGCAACATGCAGAGTACTAATAGTATGATGCTCTTATGTTTCATTATTGCTATTATTTTCGGGGGATTGCGGGTCAAGCCCGCAATGACAATTCACTTGCGGGTCAAGCCCGCAATGACAATTCACTTGTGGGTCGAGCCTGCTATGACTGCCCTCTTTATATTTCAAAATTTGTCTTTCTTCCACTACCAGCATGAATGTGTTGAGTGCCAAATAGAGGCAATAAACTACCCCTGCAACCATTGTGAACCGGTTTGGCTCAATGCCATTTGGCACCACGTATGCCAATATGACTGCCACAAGTAGCAATACCAACCGCGCGAATTTCAATGCCATATAGACCGTAACCATTTGCTGCGATGTCACCGTAGCCCTTTTTTTGCTGACGGTGATTGCAGCGTATAATTCATTGATATACAGCACGATAACAAATCCTAATTCCCAATAAAACGTGACTGTTCGGTGGAATATCTGACTTTGGAGGGCACACAACAGCCCGATAACGATTGCTGCAAATCCTGATACAATATATAATTTGTTCCTGTTCATGCCACACAGACTGTTACAACATTGTTTTTTGCTTCCACAAATCCCCCCTCAATATCCAAACGGGTTTCTTGCCCGTTCGCCGTATAAATGATTGCACCCACTTTTAGCGGCGAAATAATCGGCGCGTGGTGTTCCAATATGGTGAACAAGCCTTGCTCGCCGGGCAGTGTAACTAACTCAGCCTGACCGGAATAGATGGTCGCTTCGGGTGATAGAATCTCTAATTTCATACGTTCTCCATCAGTTTTTTACCTTTTTCGATGGCTTCTTCAATCGTCCCCACATTCAGGAAGGCTTGTTCGGGCAGATAATCTACGGCACCGTCCATAATCATGTTGAAGCCCTTAATCGTGTCTTCGATGCTCACCATCACGCCGGGAACGCCTGAGAACGCCTCCGCCATGAAAAACGGCTGCGAAAGGAAACGCTGCACACGCCGTGCGCGATTGACCACCTGTTTATCCTCGTCGGAAAGTTCCTCCATCCCCAAAATGGCGATGATGTCTTGCAATTCTTTGTAGCGTTGGAGCAACTGTTTCACGCGCTGAGCGGTGTTGTAATGGTCTGTACCAATGATTTTGGGGTCTAACACACGCGACGACGACCCCAGCGGGTCCACTGCGGGGTAGATACCCAACTCGGAAATTTTGCGGTCAAGCACCGTAGTCGCATCCAGAAACGAGAAAGTCGTTGCCGGAGCGGGGTCGGTCAAGTCATCTGCCGGCACATAAACTGCTTGTATAGAGGTGATTGAACCGTTTTTTGTGGAGGTGATACGCTCCTGTAGCTTGCCCATTTCCGTTGCCAAAGTGGGTTGATAGCCCACTGCCGATGGCATACGTCCCAAAAGGGCGGACACTTCCGAACCCGCCTGTGTGAAACGGAAAATATTGTCGATGAAAAACAAAATATCGCGCCCCGCATCGCCGCCTTGGTCGCGGAACGATTCTGCCACCGTCAATCCCGACAGCGCGACAGCCTGACGAGCACCCGGAGGCTCGTTCATCTGCCCAAAAATCAGGGACGTTTGCGATTTCGGCAATACATCGTAATCAATTTTCGACAAATCCCATTCGCCCTTGTCCATCCCCTCTTTGAAGGCATCGCCATACTGAATAACGCCGGCGTCAATCATTTCACGGAGCAGGTCGTTGCCCTCGCGGGTGCGTTCACCCACACCGGCAAAAACCGAAAAGCCGTGATGCTTTTTAGCGATATTGTTTATCAATTCCATGATGAGCACCGTTTTACCAACGCCGGCACCACCAAACAGGCCGATTTTTCCACCTTTTAAATAAGGTGCGAGCAAGTCGATAACTTTAATCCCCGTGAAAAGGATTTCGGTGGAAGTCGCCAAGTCCTCAAACTTGGGCGGTTCGTGGTGAATGGGGGCAGCATTGTCGTAGGACACCGGTTTCATGCCGTCGATGGTGTCGCCAACCACATTCAACAATCGCCCTTTCACCTGATTGCCAATCGGCATCGAGATAGGCTTGCCCGTGCTGACGGCTTTCATGCCGCGCGACAGCCCATCGGTGGAGTCCATCGCCACCGTGCGCACCGTATCTTCACCGATATGTTGCTGAACTTCAACGATTAACAACTTGCCATCCGCACGTGTAATGTGCAAGGCTTCATTAATCTTTGGCAACAGTTTGCCCGTCTGCCCGTAAGCAACGTCAATAACGGGACCAATCACCTGCGAAATATATCCAAAATTGTCGGACATAGTATTTGTTTTTAAAATTTACGGGGGCAAAGGTACGAAATAGTTTTGAGTTATGAGTTTTTTTTGCCTAATTTTGCCCCCAAAAACAGACAATGACACATACCCATCATTGCGGGCTTGACTCGCAATCTCCTCCAACGCCTCCTGTCCGGCGCGATTTCGGTCACTTTTTGTCCGGGATTTTTCCCTGTAAAGTGCAGAAAATCAGCATCAATGCGGGATTTACCTGCCCCAATCGCGACGGCACGAAAGGCATCGGCGGTTGCACCTATTGCAACAATCAGACGTTTAGCCCGCAATATGCAGCCAACTCAAAACCGGTCAGGCAACAGTTGGAAGAGGGCATCCATTTCTTCGCCTACAAATATCCGCAAATGAAGTATATCGCTTATTTTCAAGCCTATACCAACACTTATGATGCAACGGAAAATCTGCTCGCGCGCTACCGGGAAGCCCTCAATCACCCCGATGTGGTGGGCTTAATCATCGGCACGCGCCCCGATTGTGTGCCTGATGCGTTGCTGGACGAGTTAGAAAAAATCGCCAAGCACCATTTTCTCCTTATAGAATATGGTATCGAATCGACCGACAACCAAACTTTGCAACTTATCAATCGCGGACACACCTACGAGGAGGCTGTGGATGCCATTCAGCGCACGGCTGCGCGCGGAATTTACTGCGGCGTACACCTGATTTTGGGACTGCCGAACGAAGACCGTGAAAAAATCTTGTCGCACGCCGAAAAAATTGCCCAACTGCCGATTACAACCGTCAAACTGCACCAATTGCAACTCATTCGCGGCACAAAAATGGCAGAACAATATGCCACGAATCCCGAAGCATTTCACCGCTACGATGTGGACGAATACATCGACCTCTGCCTCGATTTTATCGAAAGGCTACCGCAACACTTTGTAATAGAGCGGTTTGTATCGCAATCGCCCAAAGAACTGCTACTCATCCCCGGCTGGAATTTAAAAAACTACGAATTTACCGCAAAAGTACACAAACGACTATCCGAAAGAAAAAAAACTCATAACTCATAACTCAAAACTATTTCGTACCTTTGCACCCGAAATAATTCAACATTTGAATAATATGAAAACAAAGAGCCTTGTTTTTCTGTTAGCGGCGGCTACACTTGCTATAAATGGCTGTGTAGAAGCTGACACCGTGCGTGTGGCCAGAGTGAGCGTTAATCCGACTGCATTACAACTTACTGTTGGGGAGACTGCGACAGTAACCGCCACCGTAGCTCCGACAAACGCCAATAATAAAAATGTAACATGGTCAACCTCTAATGCTACTGTCGCCACGGTAGCAGAAGGTTTCATAACTGCCATAGCCAAAGGGGATGCAACCATCACCGTATCCACGGTTGATGGAAATAAGATTGCAACCGTGTCAGTCACGGTTCGCGATTCGGACGTTGTCCCCGTTGTCCCTCCGGACACCATCAATGCGGCAACACCCAATATCAGCGGACAACCGACAAGTGCCGCTTATGAACAGAACACCACAGCCACAGCCCTCACGGTGACGGCAACAGCATCTGACGACGGCACACTCACATATCAGTGGTATAGCAATACCGCCAACAGCAACAGTGGAGGCACCCTTATCCCATCCGAAACAGCGGCAAGCTACACACCACTTACCGCTACTGTGGGGACAACCTATTACTATGTGGTGATTACAAACACTAACAATAGCGTGAACGGCACTAAAACGGCAACCGCAACAAGTAATGTGGCTGAAATAACAGTCACTGCTCCGGTTATCACCGATGCGGTAGCACCAAATATCAGCGGACAACCTGCGGTAAGTGCCAGTTACACAAAAGACGCCACAGCCGCAGCCCTCACGGTGACGGCAACAGCACCGGACGGCGGCACACTCTCACATCAGTGGTATAGCAATACTACAAACAGTACAAGTGGAGGCACCCTTATCCCATCCGAAACAGCACCAAGCTACACACCATCTACCGCTACGGTGGGGACAACCTATTACTATGTGGAGATTACCAACACTAACAATAGCGTGAGCGGCACTAAGACGGCAACCGCAACGAGTACTGTGGCAACAGTAACAGTTACCGCTCCGGTTATCATCAATGCGGCAACACCAACCATCAGCGGACAACCGGCGGCAAGTGCCGGTTACACAAAAGACGCCACAGCCACAGCCCTCACGGTGGCGGCAACAGTATCGGACGGCGGCACACTCTCACATCAGTGGTATAGCAATACCGCCAGCAGCACAAGTGGAGGCACCCCTATTACATCCGC
>BBRT01000342.1 GCA_001417715.1 Candidatus Symbiothrix dinenymphae | reverse complement strand
ATGTTTTGGGGGCAGATGAACTCAAAATATGACAAAAAACGGTCTCATTTTGTCTGTGTACGAGAAGTTTGAAGGGGACGAAGTCCTTCAAAAAATATAAAAGACGGACTGTATGGACAAACTCTAAATAACCTATCCCCATATAATAAATATTGCCAAGCCAATACATCATACTCAAATGAGGTTTCAAAGCAGTTTCATTTATTATTGAATCATTTTGCAAAACTTGTAATCTCAATTTTTCTTTTGAGCGTGTTACAACGGCTTTTGCAGGCGTTTTATAGTTAACATCATTGATTACAACACTTCCTTCCGGTACATCCGAATGAATATTCATTATATAATCCCTTTCAGAATAAATTGTAGCACACGAAGTTAGTATAAACATCAGGCAAATACTCTTTAATGTGTTTTTTATTGTCCTCTTTTTCATCTTTATAAATACTTCTGCGCCAATTGCTTAACAAACGTCCGCTCGCTGTCATTCCCACCAACGGGGTCATACGCCGGGTAAATCAGGATTTCGGCGGCTTCTGCGAGCGTGAAGCCGTTTTCGAGCAGGCGTGCCATTTCGAGGGTGGTGCGGGTGGAGATGGAGAAACTGATTTTGGGGCTGTGGCTTTGCACTTCTTTGCGGGTGCGTTCCGCTATTTGGGCGATGACGTGCAGGCTTCGCTTCTCTGCTTTGGGGAAACAGGTTTGCAGCAGCGCATATTCTTCGTCCAAACTCAGCACTTCCATTTCAATTTGTAAAAACCTGTCTAACAAGCCTTTATCCATTGTTCGCGACGAGGTGTATTCGTTACCGATGTTGGCGGTTGCCATGAACGTGATGCCTTCGGCGACCTCCACTGTCGGGCTGTCCACCTCCTCGTCCAAGCGCAAATAGCGTTGGTTGATGTCCAAAACCGACATCAGGATGTTCCACGCTTCGGGGTGGGCGCGGGAAATTTCGTCTAACAGGATGATGGCGTTGGGGATTTGGATGGCTTTCACAAAATAGGATTGGGAGAAAAACGTGCCCGCAGACTTGTCGTAGTGCGTGTTGCCGATGAACGTTGAGCGCGGGTCTTGCGTGCTGCCGCAGTTGATGTAGAAAAACGGATGCTCGGCTTTGTATGCCTCCGCAATCTGCTTGATAGTAACCGTTTTACCACTTCCGGCAGGACCTGTGATAAGCACATTTTTCCCTTGCAAAACGCAATAGTTTAAAAATTTCCATTTCACATCGGATATGAATAATTCTGCGGGCTTAGCCTTGTATGCGGCTGTGATTTCGTTTTCCATTGTTTGAACGATAATTTTTTTGCAAAAGTACAAAAAAATTGCGTCTTTTTGCCTGCTATTTTCAATTTAATATGTATCTTTGCGCAATTTTTTACAACAATAACGAACATGGACACTCAACCCACATTTGAATCCTCTCTCAAGTCGATTGACACAGAAGAATGGCTTGACATTCATTTTCATCGACCTATGGGCTATCGCTGGGCGTTGCTGGCGCGACGACTTGGCATCACACCTAATCAGGTGACGATATTCTCAATTTTTGTTGGCATGGCGGGAGGCGTTTGCTTTTACTTTCCCGACCTGTGGCTCACGCTTTTGGGCGGGTTTTTCTTGACATGGGCTAATTCGCTCGACTGTGCCGATGGACAATTGGCGCGCATGACGGGACAAAAAACGGAGCTGGGGCGCATCCTCGATGGTGCGGCGGGCGATTTTTGGTGGGCTGCCATCTACATTGGGATGATTGCCCGCCTTTGGACCGAAAACGGCTTTTTCATACTCATCATTGTGCTGATGACCGCCTATTACCACAGCAAACAGGCGCAAATGGCGGATTATTACAGGCAGATACATCTCCTTTTCCTCAACGGGAAAAATGGCAGCGAACTTGACCACTCTGAAGAGGTTGAAAAAAAATATCAGGCTCTGACATGGAAGAAGCCTGTTTTCAAGTTTTTCCGGTGGACATACCTCCATTACACTAAGGCACAAGAGGACACGACGCCGAAGTTTCAGGCGATGATGGCGGTGATTGACAGCAAATATAAAGGTGAAGCTCCTAAATGGCTAAACCTAGGCTGGCGCGAGAAAAGCCTCCCTATATTGCCGATTACCAACATGTTATCTTTTAATCTGCGGGCGATTATGCTCTTCTTCTGCGTGTTGTTTGGGCAGCCGTGGATTTATTTAGTCATCGAACTCACGGTGATGAACGGGCTGCTCCATTATATGACGCACAAATATGAACGGCTGGCAGACTCATTCACGACGGAGTTGTTGGAATCATGAAACATAAGCTCATCGACTTAGACCTCCTCCAAAGTGCCGCCCCGATTTTCAAAAAATGGTACGGAGCCGTTTTAGCCAAGTGTGTGATGAAGATTGTCGGCTTGGACAAGGTAAACCGCGTTTACGACACCGCCAAACACCTGACCGGCACCGACATCGAAGACGCGATGATTGACGGCTTGGGCATCACGCGGAAAGTGCACAACATTGAAGTGTTGAAACAGTTTGACGGGAAGCCGTTTATCACCGTTTCCAACCACCCCTACGGGCATATCGACGGCATTATGCTGATAGGTGAAGTGGCAAAAGTGCGCCCCGATTTCAAGGTGATGGTCAACTGGATGCTCGGTCAAGTCGACATCATGGGCGACCATTTCATCGGTGTAAACCCCTTTGTAGCAGGTGTTTCGAGTCAATCCAGTATGGGTGGCGTAAAAGAATCGCTGCAGCATCTGAAAGAGGGTCATGCGTTGGGATTTTTCCCGGCGGGTGCGATGTCGTTCGGCATCGGCGGCGGCAAAATACACGACCGAGAGTGGCAAGAGAGGGTCATCAAACTGGTTCAGAAAGCCAACGTGCCTGTGGTTCCGGTGTTTATCTCCGGACAAAATTCCAAATTTTTCTACTTCTTAGGCAAAATCAATTGGCGCATCCGCACCGTCCGCCTCTGCCATGAATTAGACACCAAAAAAGGCAAAACCATCAACATGCTCTTCGGCAAACCTATATTGCCCGAAGAGCAAAAGCAATTCACCACCAAGGAGTTAGGTGCATTTTTGCAAGAAAAAACATACGCATTGGGGAAAAGCTACTGACCCAAAAGAATTTGTCATTGCGGGCTTGCCTCGCAATCCTCTGAACAGGCTCTGTCATTGCGGGCTTGACCCGCAATCCTCTGAAAAGGCTCTGTCATTGCGGGCTTGACCCGCAATCCCCCAACCTTTCAAAAAAAGTATTTCCAAATCGGCACAACCTCAATATCACCTGCTTGCTGTTCCTG
Source organism: Candidatus Symbiothrix dinenymphae (assembly GCA_001417715.1). Lineage (GTDB taxonomy): Bacteria > Bacteroidota > Bacteroidia > Bacteroidales > Azobacteroidaceae > Azobacteroides > Azobacteroides dinenymphae. The sequence goes on along the minus strand of BBRT01000342.1, from coordinate 2,420 downwards.
ATTGTAGGTGATAACCGTTTTGCGAGTTAGTTTGATGTCTTTTTCCACATTTTTAAAGCCTGCAAATTCGCGTCCGCTGTTTTCGGGCGTGAGTTCGTAACACACTTGAACTGCTTGATAATCAAAGCCGTTCTTAATCACAAAATCGCATTCGCCGTTGTTGTTGGCAAACGTTATTTCTTCGGTGTTTTGTTTTTGCAACTCGTTGAAGACAAAATTTTCAAAAAGGGCACCCTTGTTGTCGAAAAAACGATAAGAAGCGGCGTTCATCAAGCCTGTGTCTGCCACATAAATTTTGTGACTGTTGCGCACATTCTCTTTCAGTGAAAATGCAAAATTTGAAACATTTTGAATTATGTAGCTGTCATTCAGTATGTTAATGTATTTTTTTGCCGTATTTTCGTTTGTTCCTGCCGCAACGCCCAAACTCTTGTATGAAAAAATTGCACCCGCATTTGAAATAGAGTAAAGCAACATTTTTTTGAAGGTAGTGATATCATCTATCTGATAGCGTGATACGCAATCTTTCATGATGATGGAATCAAAATAACTTTTCAGCAAATTTGATTTTGTACCGGCGTTTTTTTGCAATCTAATTTCGGGAAAACAGCCCCATTCCAAACAATTGTCAATAATTCTCAATGCGGTGGCACGTTCTTTAATGACATTCAAATAATCGGTCAATCCGTTATCAGCAAAAATTTCTTTCAATGAAAATGGAAAAACATTGTTATCTAAATATCTGCCTGACAGCAAAGTAGAGTATTCACTGTTCAAAAAAGAAGAATTGGAACCTGTAACGAAAATCTTCTTGAAAACTTCACTGTCATAAGTGCTTTTCACGAAATATTCCCATTTCGTCACGGTCTGAACTTCGTCCAAAAACAGATATTCCACCTTTTCTCCCGTAATTTTTTCGGCGGTGTTGATAATTGAATAAAACAATGCCGGATTTTCCCAAACTTCAAAATACTGAGGGTCGTCCATATTCAACATCAAAATGGCTTTCGGATTTGTCTGCTGCATCAATTCGTTTATCAGCATACGAAATAGTGAGGACTTTCCACACCGCCGGATACCCGTAAGTATCTGAATATGCCTCGTTTGCAGATTTTCTAACAACCTGTCGTACACCTCTCTTGTCTGCAAATGCTGATAGCATTTGCCGCTCCAATGCGGATTTTGCTGAATTATTGTCTGTTCCATATCATAAATTTTCGGCAAAGGTACAACTTTTTTTCGAAAAAACAACAATTTTCACGAAATTGATTTCGGAAAATTGTGTTATTTAACGAAATTGATTTCGTCAAATGGTGCAATTTAACGAAATTGATTTCGTTAAAATGTGCATTTTAACGAAATTGATTTCGTCAAATTGCATATTCGTCAAAGACAAACTATTTCCTTGCAAAATTATGTTTACCTTTGCGCCAAAATTATTTGTTTTTTAGATGAATACACAACGATACATGCAGCGCGGGGTGTCGGCTTCGAAAGAGGACGTGCACGCCGCCATCAAAAACAGCGATAAAGGGCTGTATCCCAAGGCGTTTTGCAAAATCATCCCCGACATTTTGGGCGGCGACCCTGCCTGCTGTAATATTATGCACGCCGACGGCGCGGGCACAAAATCGGCGTTGGCATACCTCTATTGGAAGGAAACGGGCGATTTGTCGGTCTGGAAAGGCATCGCACAGGATGCCCTGATAATGAATATCGATGATTTGCTATGCGTGGGCGCGACGGACAATATCCTGCTCTCATCCACCATCGGGCGCAACAAACACCTGATTTCGGGCGACGTCATCTCTGCCATCATCAACGGCACCAACGAGTTATGCGAAGAATTGAGCCGCCTCGGTGTGCATATCTACCCCACCGGCGGCGAAACAGCCGATGTGGGCGACTTAGTGCGCACAATCATCGTGGACAGCACCGTCACCTGCCGCATGAAACGCGCCGACGTGCTCGACAACGCCAACATCCAAGCGGGCGATGTGATTGTAGGTCTAAGTTCCTCCGGACAAGCCACTTACGAAAAAGAATACAACGGCGGCATGGGCAGCAACGGGCTGACAAGTGCCCGCCACGATGTGTTCTCCAATTACTTGGCAACAAAATACCCCGAAAGCTACGACCCCAACGTGCCCGCCAACCTCGTCTATTCGGGGCAAAAAAAACTAACCGACCAAATCGAAGGGCTGGGCATCGACGCCGGAAAATTAGTGCTCTCACCCACCCGCACCTACGCGCCGGTCATCAAAAAACTGTTGGACGAGTTACGCCCCAAAATTCACGGCATGGTGCATGTGTCAGGTGGGGCGCACACAAAAATCCTGCACTTCATCGACAATCTGAAAGTGACAAAAAACAACCTCTCCCCCGTTCCCCCTCTCTTCAACCTGATTCAGGACCAGTCG
>BBRT01000341.1 GCA_001417715.1 Candidatus Symbiothrix dinenymphae | reverse complement strand
CATGGCGTTAGACAAACCGTTAATCATCTTTTTCGATGAAGCCGACTGTTTGAGCGAGGGAACACTAATCACTTTTCTTCGCCAACTGAGAAATTCTTACAACACCCGGTCGCAAATACCGTTTGTTAATTCGATTGCATTGGTTGGCATGCGCAACATTCGCGATTTCAAAGCAAAAATTCGTCCCGACAGCGAGTCATTGGGCAGCGCAAGTCCTTTTAATATTATCACTAAAGCGATGACTTTCAGCAATTTCACAAAAGAGGATATAGTGAAATTGTATGCTCAGCACACCGCTGAAACAGGACAAGTCTTTGAGCCGGAAGCGATTGAATTGGTGCATCAACAGACACAGGGGCAACCGTGGTTGGTCAACGCAATAGCCCGCGAAGTGATAGCTGAAATGCTCCAATCCGATTATACCAAGCCGGTGACTGCCGAATTGGTGGAACAAGCCATCCAAACCATCATCCTGCGGCGCGACACCCATATCGACAGCCTGCTCGAACGGCTCAAAGAGGAGCGCGTGCGGCGGGTGATGGAGCCGGTCATCATTGGTGAAATAGGGAAAATACGTAGGCAATCGGACGACTATCTCTACACCAAAGACCTTGGACTGATTCGGGAAGCTCCGGGGCTGGTAGCTCCGGCAAATCCTATTTATGCCGAAGTCATTCTCCGCACTTTAAGTGCCGATTCACAACAAGATTTGTGCAGCGAGAAGTATCCCTACCAAATGCCTCGCTATCTGAAAAGCGGGCGTATCGACATGATTTATCTCATGCAGGATTTTCAAGCCTTTTGGCGCGAAAACAGTGCGATATGGGTAGAGCGTTTCGACTACAAAGAAGCGGCACCACACCTGATTTTGCAGGCTTTTCTGCAGAGGATTATCAACGGCGGCGGGCAGATTATTCGCGAATTTGCCGCCGGTCGCGACCGTTTGGACTTGTGCGTAGAATATGAAGGGCAAAAATACCCCATCGAACTGAAACTCCGATACAGCTCCAAAACCGAAGAAAAAAGCTACGCCCAACTCATCAACTATATGGACACAGTAGGTGCCAAAGAGGGCTGGCTGCTTATCTTCGACCGCCGCCCCGAAATAGATTGGGATGCCAAAATTTATCTCAAAACGGAGGAAGTTGGCGATAAAACGGTGTCGATTGTGGGATGTTAGAGTTTAATTTACTTAAATAGCAGACAAATAAATAGCAAACAAAAATGAATAAGAAACACATTGTATTTTTAACAGGCGCAGGGATGAGTGCTGAGAGCGGCATCGCCACTTTTCGCGATTCCGGCGGGCTGTGGGAGGGTTTTGACCCCAACAAAGTGGCGAGCATCGAAGGTTGGTATGCCGACAGGGCTATGATGCAGGATTTTTACAATGCCAGACGTGCGCAGTTGGTGGACGTGGAGCCAAACGCCGGGCATAAAGTCATAGCCGAATTGGAGGCGGATTGCGATGTTACCGTTATCACGCAGAATGTGGACAACCTGCACGAACGGGCGGGCAGCACCAACGTGATTCATCTGCACGGCGAACTCACCAAAGCCTGCAATGAAGCCAAGACAGACGTGCTCGAAATTGGTACGCGGGCTATTCTGAAAGACGAGCGGGCTGCAGACGGCTCTTTTCTTCGCCCGTTCATCGTGTGGTTTGGCGAGCAAGTGCCGGAGATAGCGCGGGCAGCCGAGATAGTAGCCACAGCGGATACGGTAGTCATCGTAGGCACCTCGATGCAGGTCTATCCCGCCGCCGGTTTAATCAATTACGCCACACGCGATGCGTCCCTTTTCCTCATCGACCCCAGTGAAGTAGCCGTGTCGACAAGGGTAACGGTAATAAAGGCGAAAGCGAGCGAGGGGTTGAAACAGCTGCGAGATGCTCTTATTTCTCCACCACCCCCAAATTCTTCTTCCCATTGATTTTGATGGTGAGTGGTTTTTCAAAGCGGATGTGCCGCAGGAAAGGCGTTTCTTCCACTGCCGGTTGGGCATCGAGGTAGGCTTCGTCGAAATAACCGTCGCCGATGTAGGGGTTTATGGTGAAATAGCCGGTGCCGAATGAGGTGAGGTTTTGGAAAAAATGTGTGCCCTGACTGGGTTCTATGCGGTTGTTTTCCAAGCCTGACTCCACGATGAGGCGGGCGTTGGCAATTTGCGGCCACTTGATAGGGATTCCCAGCCATGGGTCGGAAGTGCCCCAGCGACCGTGACCTACCAGCACATAGTTGCGACCCTCTTCGATGAGTTTTTTGTTCAACTGGGCGATTTCTTCGGCGATTTTCTCGTTGTTGGCTGCCGTAAATTCGCACCGTTTGGCATAGACGACATCGCAAATATCGTTGTGAATGCCGTGCCCCAAGGCTTTGTTGGACGACAAGAGCAGGTTGGATTGAGGAATTTTCGTTAAATCATCCTCCATCAGCATTTTGTTATCCACAATCGGGCGGATTTGCAGCAGGTAGAACGTATCGTGGCTCACTGCAAATTCGATTTCAACGGGGCGTCCCATCTCTTTTTGCCCTAATTTCAGGACGTAGCTCAGAATTTTTGCGAGCGGGAAAGCCTCATTTTGCAATGCGTTGGCGAAGGTGACCACATAACGCTTGTAGCCCGGATAATAGCCGTCCATAAGTGATTGGTCGTCAGCACAATACGTTGAAACTAACTGCTGCAATATGCCGTCCTGTTCGGCATCTTTTATTGCCAGCGTCAGATAGTTGTAGGCATCATCGGTGGTGAGTTTGGCGGTGGAGAGGTGTTTCAGGTTCAGGGCGTAGAACTGCCTTTGCGTGTCTCTGAGAGCCAAATCCAATGTGCTGGTTTGCAGGATTTTGTTCGGATGTTTGGGCGAAAATCGCAGCGTGACACCGCCATCTACAATGTATTTGCCCAAGCCGATTGCTACGTTGGCGATGCCCTCTTCGGGTTTTTCTTCGTCCACCGGATAGAAATTCAGCGAGCGCGCCACGCCGGAATATTCGGGATAAAAACGGTCGTCGTGGTATTCGCCTACCACTTCCTGCAAAACGATTGCCATCTTCTCTTGGTCGATAAGATTCTGTGTAGCAGTCATATACGCCTTGCTGTCCTTGAAAAAGACGGAGGCATACACGCCCTTGATAGCATTGCCGATGCCCGCCAACATCTCGTGCGGATTGTCCACTTTGGGCACCATATATGTGTTGTAAATGCCTGCAAAAGGCTGATAATGAGCATCTTCGAGCAAGCTGGACGAGCGCACGGCAATCGGCGTTTTCACGACATCAAAAAACACGAGCAGGTCTTCCACCAACCGCGAAGGCAAGGTAGCCTGCAAAAAGCGATTAAGAATGTCCTCGTCGGGCAAATCTTGAAGGGCAGTCTCGTAAAGGCTGTTTTTTTCCATAAACTCGTCGAAAATATCGGTCGTCAGCACCACCGTTTTGGGCAATCGGCAGCGTGCGCCGGAGAACAGCCGTTCCCACTCCGCCGTGTGTCGCTTAATCATCTGCCCCATAAACGCCAGCCCGCGCCCCTTGCCGCCCAGCGAGTCCTCGCCGATGCGGGCAAAATTGGAATATTCGTCGAACCGGTCTTTTTCAAACACCGCCACGACCCCCGCATTCTTCATTTTGCGATAACTGACAATCGCCTCAAAAATCACTTGACGCGCCTCCGCCATGTCTGTGTAGTCCGCCACATCAATGTCTTTCAGAAATTCGGCAATCGGAAAAATCGCCCGTGAATAGAAAAACCGCGAGAAATGGTTGTGTGACAAGTGATAAACCAGCGAATCTTCGGGAATATCGAAAATCTTAACCTGCAAATCCTTCAAATCGGTAACGCGCATCACCTCCTGTCGGGTGGTGGGGTTGATGATGATGAAGTCGCCAAAGCCGAAATTGTTGGATATTTCGCGCCGCAAATCCTGCGGGAAAGTTTTGGAAAGTTTCCACACAAAACTGCATCCCAACTCGTCAGCGTAGGCTTTATTCTTCGTTTCGGACGAGTTGAAAACGATGGGCACCATCCGGTCTTCGCCCCGCACACGGCAGCCAAATTTGTAGCCCGCGAACTCGTCTTTTTTGCCCTGCCTGCTGAAACTCATATCGCAAATGATGCCCAGCATATTGTGTTTATACTTCTCGTAGAGCATCTCCGCCTCCTCGTAGGTGCGTGCCAACAGAATTTTGGGTCGCCCGCGCATCCGCAATGTCTGCTGATGCGCGTTCAATGCTTCTTTGGCAAATTCTCGCGACTGCCGCAACACAAATTTGTAAAGCAAAGGCAAAGCGGATGACATAAAACGCACGGAATCCTCAACCAGCAAAATGGTCTGCACGCCCACAGAATCCACATCGTCGTCCACATTCATCCTGTCTTCGAGCAACTTAATCATCGCCAAAAGCACCTCGGCATTGCCCAACCAACTGAACACATAGTCGATAGCAGACACATCCTCAGTAGCCAACCGGCGCGAAACCTCCTTAGAAAACGGCGTGAGCACGATAATCGGAATATCACCATACCGCGATTTAATATGATTGGCAACCGCAAACATGTCGGCATCATCCATATTAGGCATACAAACAACCAACTCAAAATGGATGTTTTCCAACGCCCGAAGAGCCTCCTCCTCAGTCGCAACTTGCGTAAAACGAGGCGGATAGCGCAACCCCAACGAGGTATATTCATTAAAAAGTTGCTCATCAATGCGCCCATCGTCCTCCAGCATAAACGCATCATAGCGCGTCGCAATCAGCAACACATTGAAAATTCGCTTGTTCATCAGCTGGGCGAAAGAGGTGTCTTTCAGCACCAGGCGTTTCATGTCGATTATTCGTGTCATATCTCTTTCACCAGCAACTGCATCGCTGCCACTTCCAGCACCTCCACATCTGAGCCTTCGTCAATGAAATCAGATGCTGACTTGCCTTCCATTGTGATGCCGTTCACGCGCACTTTGCCCATCGGGTTGAGGCGCGACACGGCTTTTCCGGTGTTGCCTACGGCGATGTTGTGGGCTTCTTTTCCGGCTACGGTGGAGTCGATTTCTGTTTTTAACTCGATGTTGTCCAAGGTTTTGGAGCGCAGAAAATAGACTACTGCCGCGCACACGACTGCTACATTCAGCACCAAAAAGAAGATGCCGGTGTTTGTCCCCAAACGCTCGAAGGCGTGATAGACACCCCAAATACAGGCTGCAATGCCGGTAAGCCCAACAAACGTGGTGCCGGGAACGAGAAACACCTCAATGACAATTAACGCTATCCCCAATAAACAGAGGACAATAACAATAAGTAAATCCATATTTTTAATTTTTAATTTTTAATTCGAGCTTTCGTACCTCTTTCACCGTTTTTGCATATTGCGTTGCCAATTCCGCCAACTTTTCTTCTGCGGATAAAATTTTGGGGCGCAGCTGTTTTTTCTTGCTTACAGATGCCTGTGCGTACTCTTTTCGCAGCCCTTCCAAATTGATTTCCAAGTCAGTTCTGTCTTCTGCTATGTCCTGTGCTTTCAGGAAGGCTTGCAGGGCATCCGAATTTTGAAAATCGTCCGGCGAATTATATACGCGATTGTCGTTGATGACGAACGAAAAGTCGTGTTTCGTCCCCTTTTTTTCAGCCGCAATAGCCTTTTTCAGTGTCGCAACGTAGTCGGAATAGTCGATGGTGGGTCGCCACGTGTTGCGAATAGACGTGATTTGCGCCCGCTGCACCAACTTCTCTTTACTTACATTTTCAATGGCAACAAAATCCTCGTTGGGGATAAACGTATAAATGATGATTTTCCCTTTGGGTTGAAACCGGTCGGAGGCAAAATAGCCAATTTGGTTGATTTCGTCCACCGCCAACATATAATCGTTGTAGATGGAATTGAACGGCATACTTAGCTGACTTGGAGCCAGATAGCTTTCGTTGTTCAAATTGTAACGGGTGAGAAACAGGTCGTAGCCGCCGATGGAATTTTCATCGGTGGAGGCAAAATACATCGTCAGCCCGTCCGCCAGCACGAACGGGAAATTGTCGTTGACCGTTGCTTCTGACCCCAAATCCAACTCTTTTTTATCCAGCCACTGCCCTTGCAATTTGGTTTCGGAAAAAATGCGATAGACATTTTTTGCATTCTTCTCC
>BBRT01000340.1 GCA_001417715.1 Candidatus Symbiothrix dinenymphae | reverse complement strand
TGTGAATTGCCACTATGACAACTCGGCGGCAAAGGTAAAGAATGTTTTTGAAATGACAATGGATTTTTTTGATTGTAACACTTCGTGATGTTACAGTTTGTTAATGTGGTTATTATCGTCATTGCGGGCTTGACCCGCAATCCCCTGAACATGAGCGGAAGGTTGTGCTACAGAGCGATGTAGACCATGGGATTGCGGGTCAAGCCCGCAATGACGGTTCGGGCTGAAAGCCCGCAATGACGGTTCGGGCTGAAAGCCCAGCATATCCCAGCCCAACGCATCGCGTTGGGGGTAATGGGTGTTGTGTGATTCATTTTTTTGTCATACCTTTGCAAAAAATTTAAACATAAAATATATGAAAGCGATGAAAGGTTATTTTGCAGCGACCATCCTTTGCGGATGCTCATTATTCCAAGGTTTGGAAGTATCAGCCCAGAATATTGTTACTTATTTGGGCAAGGAAAAAGTGGAGAAGACCAGCGAAGGCGAAGTCTTTTTCCGGTTCACCGAAGGGCTGCTGTTGCCGTCGGGCGGGAACGTCAATTCTTATTTCAGTGCGCAGGATATGGCGGCATGGCTGTATGCCACCGGCACGTTTACAATGCCTCGTGAAGGCGACTCGATTGCCTTTTCCTATCCTGACATTACTCCGGACAGAAGGCAGCAGCAAGCAGGCGACAACAATCGGTTCCGCGCCAACGCTCAGCAGCAGCAAGCAGGCGGCAACAATCGGTTCCGCCCCAACTTTCAAATGTTGCCCCGCTGGAAATGGGCGGCCACGAGCGCGGACTCGACAGGCGTGTTTCAAAGCCCCAATATGCGGTCGTCTTACCTCTACACGTCCTACACTTCGCCACAGGAGCAGTTGGTATTGCTGGAAACGACAGGCGGACATCGCACCTTTGTCAATGGAGCACTGCACGAAGGCGACTATTACGACTATGGTTACAGCCTGACGCCCGTCAAATTGACGAAAGGACTGAACGAATTTGTCTATACTCCCGGACGTTTCGGGCGTGTGGCTTCCAAGCTGGTGCATCCAAGCAAGCCCATCATGCTGACCAAACGCGATATGACCCTGCCTGACTTGCTGATTGGCGAGAACACACCGCAATGGGCGTCCATCAGAGTGATTAACCTCACGGAAAAACCGTTGAAGGGCTTGAAAATCCGGTCGAAACTGCCCACCGGCGAGCAGATGGAATACGCGACCGATAATCTGCTTCCGCTATCGGTTAGAAAAGTGAAATTCCAATTCCCTGCTTTGTCTGCCGACAACACAGAGGCGGGCGACATCACTGCCACCGTTGAACTGCTCGACGCAAGCGGAAAAATCCTCGACAAAATTGAGATTTCTGTCAGAAAAGCCACCGCGAGCGGTCATCATACCCGCACTTTTGTCAGCAAAATTGAGGGAAGCGTGCAATTTTACAGCATAGCGCCTGCCCTGCGCAAAACGCCCGGCGAAACCAAAGGGCTTACCCTGACGGTGCATGGCGCCGGTGTGGACGCCCACGGACAGGCAGCCTGTTACGCGCAAAAAGACGATGTGGATGTGGTGGCTGCCACCAATCGCCGTCCTTACGGCTTCGACTGGGAAGACTGGGGGCGCATTGATGCGTTGGAAGTGCTGGACGATGCCTGTCGGGTGTTCAATCCTGACCCGTCGCGGATTTATCTCACCGGACATTCCATGGGCGGGCATGGCACGTGGTATCTCGGCATCACCTATCCCGATAAATTCGCTGCCATAGCACCTTGCGCAGGCTATCCCGATTTGGGCAGTTATGGTAGTCGCGGACGCACGGATTTTATGGAGCAGTTTCCCAAATATACCGCTTTCAAACGCGCCACGAACATCGGACGCACGCTGTCTATGGTCAGCAACCTGAAACAATCGGGCGTATATATTTTCCACGGTAGTGAAGACCGCGTTGTCAATACCGAGCAGGCACGGCAAATGCGCGAATTGCTGGGTAAATTTCATTCCGATTTTTGCTATTATGAATTTCCGGGCGGCGCACATTGGTTTGGAGCGACAAGTGTGGACTGGAAGCCTATCTTTGAGTTTTTCTCGCGCCACACCATCCCCGCCACGAAGGACGTGAGAGAAATTGAGTTTACGACCGCCTCGCCGGGCACTTCCGCATCCGACTACTGGCTGCGCGTGGAACAGCAAATCAAATCGGACGAATTTACCACCATCAAAGCCGTCAAAGATAACGATACTATCAAGGTGGATTCGGTTGAAAATGCCGCTTTGGTGATTTTCGACTTGCCCGCACTGAAATTCAATTCTTCGCAGGTGCAAATTCACATCGACGAACAGCAGTTATCGGTGCCCGCCGACAAAAAAGCGCTGTTGTTGCTCAAATCAAACCAATGGACACTCATCGACAAGGTGAATCCCAAGCAGAAGTATTCTGACCGCTACGGCGGATTCAAATTTGCATTCGACCACAATGTGGTACTGGTTTACGCCACCAAAGGGACGGCAAAAGAGAATGAATATTATCTGAACAAGGCGCGTTACGATGCTGAAACTTTCTATTACAGAGGCAATGGCTCGTTCGACGTTATCCCCGATACGGAATATTCCCTTCAAAAATATGCAGGCAGAAATGTGGTGATTTATGGAAATAAGAACAACAACGCGGCATGGAACCTCTTGCTGAAAAATTGTCCGGTGCAGGTGAGCAACGGCAGCATCACAGCCGGCAGCCGCTCGTACAAAGGCACCGATTTGGGCACTTATTTCGTGTATCCGCATCCGCAGAGCGATATTAATTTGGTGGGAGTGGTAGCCGGCACCGGCGAAGCAGGTATGAAAGGCACCGCCCTGAATAATTATCTGCAACCCATCACCGGATTTCCCGACATCATGATTTTCCACGCCGATATGCTACGCACCGGTCTGGAAGGCTTGGAAGCCGCAGGCTTCTTTGATAATGACTGGACGCTGGCGAAGGAAGATTTTTAAATACCCCGTATGGGGTAGATTGAAGACCTTACGGTCTTCCTTGTCATCATAAATTTGATGCGGTTGCCGTTATTCAAAAAAAAACACTACCTTTGCAGCAGTAAAAATGAAAAATAAAAATTGACTGTATGAAAAATGAACGTCTTAATCCGTTGAATGACTATCTGTTCCTCAAATGTATGGGGGAGAAAGGAAATGAGGTGCAACTTCTGGCATTTCTTAATGCTGTGTTGCATCGCACCGGCAAGGATAATCTGCAATCGGTGGAAATCCGTGAAGACAGGATGTTCTCAGCCGAAATCATCGGTGACAAGACGAGTATTCTGGATGTCAGGGCTAAAACTGCCGACGGGACGAAGGTGAATGTGGAGGTGCAACTCAGCAATATGGGCAATATGGACAAGCGCAGTCTGTTCTACTGGAGCCGTGATTTCTCGGAAAGTCTCGAAAAAGGGCAAGACTATCTGGAACTGCCTGCGGTCATCAACATCAACATCGTCAATTTTGAGTTTCTTCCGGGGGATGATTTTCATACGAGTTTCCATCTCTGGGAAGACCACAACCGTGAATGTATGCTCAGCGATGCACTGGAAATACATTTCATAGACATGGTGAAATTCAGACGTCTGGCGGAGAAGGATATTCTGAATAATCCCCTGCACCGTTGGCTAACTTTTTTTGATAAAAATACAAATGAAATAATTTTAGAGGAGGTAATAAATATGGATCCGGCAATACAAAAAGCACAGGAAAGGATAACTTTCGTGGCGCAAGACAAAGAAAGTCTTAGGGAGTACAGAATGCGTGAAAGGGCAATGTGGGATTTCACCAGTGCCATAAACTTCGCAAGGAGGGAAGGCGAAGGAAAAGGAATTGGCATTGGTGAAAACAGAACGACCGCAAAACATGCCCGCAAGTTATCTCAACGTGGCATGAATATCGTTGAGATAGCCGACATTACCGATTTGAGCATTGAAGAAGTGAAGAAAATCATAAAGAATGCTCAATAGCAGATGGATACTGCAATAAAATAAGTATCAGGGCATCCGCATCGAAAATTACGGTGACCGGTTACCCCACATCGCGCAATGAACATGCCATTTGCACATCTCAAAAAAAATGTCGAACTTTGCGGGCGTTTTTTAGAGAAGCAATGATGAAAAATGGAACGAATTATATGTCGCTGATGGCAATGCTGTTGTTGCTGTTGGCTGTTTGTGTGGGTGAAACCGGCTGCAAGTCGGCTCAGCAGGAGGAACAACAACAACAGGCGGCTGTGGTTGACAGTGATGACGACGACAATCCGGACGAGTTGGAGGCTAACCAGCCTATTCAGACGCTGTCGTCTAATCTGAAAATCAATATCAAGGGCGAGAAGCGGAGTGATGACTTCGTCTTGGATGCGCAACTTCGGATGGTCAAAGACGAGGGCATTCAACTCTCTGTCCGTATGCCGTTTTTGGGGAGCGAGGCGGCAAAAGTGGTGGTTACGCCAACTCAATTTCTGGTTGTTGACCGCTTGCACAAGGCTTTTGTGGTTGAAGATGTGCAGGATATGCTGGACGAGATATTGGAAGATTGGAATTTTATCCGCTTTCAGACCATGCTCTCTGACCGCCTTGTGCAAGGAGGTACGCACAAACTGACACCCAAAATAGAGGTGCAAATTCTTGATTATGAGAAGAATAAACCTTTTGCGATTGATGCCTCGCTGCCCAATCCGGACAAATACATCCAATTGGGGTTTGACCAGTTGCTCGAAATTCTAAAAGGAACGTTGTGATGAAACGTTATCGCGGCTTTATTAGCACTGTCATTGCGGGCTCGACCCGCAACCCCCTGCTATACATCCTACTCTTCCTGTTCATCACAATGCCCCTACCTGCGCAAAACAAAAAAACTCTCGAAAAACAGCGCAAAGAATTGTTGAACGAAATAGAGGAAACAAGCCAATTGCTGACCGAAAAAAACAACTCCATTTCAGCCATGCAAAATCGCTTATCATTGATTGCCAAGCAAATAGACAATCGCAAACAGGTACTGATTATTTTGGATAAAGAAATTGGCAGCACGGTGTATGACATTCAAGCTAAAGAGTTGAAAATAAGTGATTTAGAACGAAAATTGGAACAAAAAAAAAATCATTATGCCATTTCCATACGGCAGATGCACACGCATAAGAGGAATAGCAGCGAGTTGCTTTGGGTGATGTCTGCGGGCAATCTCTCGCAATCGTATCGGCGAATGTTGTATCTGCAACGCTATGCCGAATGGCGACAGAAACAGGGGCAGGAAATCCAAGCGCAACAAGTGCAACTCGCTGCCGAAAAAAAAGCGCTGGAAGATAAAAAACGTGAAAAAGAGGGTTTGTCTGAGATAAAAAAGCGAGAAGAGGTCAATTTAGAGCACGAGGAAGTCATCAAAAAGTCAGAAGTGGTTGATTTGCAAAAGAATGCGAAACAATTGGAGGCTGTACTCAACAAAAAACGGCAACAGGCTGAGGCGCTTGACCGCAAAATGGCACAAATCGTTGCCGCCGAAGTGGAGGTAGCTCGCAAGGCAGCATTAGCGAAAAAATCGCAGACAACAGCCGCCACAAAGGGTGGTTATATGATGACGAAAGAGGAACAAGTCTTGTCGGCGAACTTCGAGAGCAACAAAGGGAAATTGCCTTTCCCGCTCAAAGGTGCCTACCGCATCACCGAACAGTATGGTATTCAGCAGTATGGCGACCTGAAAAATGTGCAGCACAATAGCAATGGCATCAAAATAGAAACAGACAAAGGTAACCAAGCACGAACGGTCTTTGACGGCGTTGTGTCAGGGATTTTCCTCGTGCCGGGCTACCAAACATCGGTCATTGTGCGGCACGGTAATTACCTGACGCTCTACGCCAATCTCCGGCAAGTCAATGTGCAGAAGGGAGATAAGGTGAAGACAGGTCAGGAAATAGGCGCTATCTACACCGACCCGGATGGCATCACTGCCCTCTATTTTGAGTTGTGGAAGGAGCAGATGAAGCAAAATCCGGAGCCATGGCTTAATAAGTAGAGTTTAGTTATTAGAGTTTAGAGTTTAGTTTTTAGTTTTTTTAGTTTTGGTTTTTATGGATTGGAAAAGAGAGGGGGCTTTGGTTTTGTTTTCGGGGGGGCAGGATTCATCAATCGCAAAAGGTTTATTCTTCTCATAATCAAGAATTTGCACCTCTATTTTGGGTGTCAGTTTGT
>BBRT01000339.1 GCA_001417715.1 Candidatus Symbiothrix dinenymphae | reverse complement strand
GTTCGATTGATATGCTTCATTCGTTGCATAAAACAGCCACCGGTCCGGCTGATGCCGCGCGTCAAGCCGTACTTGCCGGTATTGATAGTGAGGTCGTTGGAAGATGTTATGAGCATTTGAATGAATTGGTAGCCAACGGACAACTTTCGGAACGCGACATCGACCGTTGCGTAGAACGAATCCTCAGGGTAAAGTTTGCCGTCGGTATGTTTGAAAAACCCAATATCCCCGACATGGCGAACCTTAAAAAAGTCATTCATACGCCCGAAGCCATCCGCTTGTCTTTGGAAGTTGCCCGCGAATCGGCAGTCCTTCTGAAAAACGACAACAGGCTGCTTCCCTTGCAATTAGACAAGCTACGCTCCATTGCTGTGATTGGTCCCAACGCCAACCAAATACAGTTCGGCGGTTATTCATGGACGAACGATAATGCCTTTGGAATAACGCCTTTGCAAGGGATACAAGCGATAACGGACGGCAAGATAAAAATCAATTATGCCAAAGGTTGCGAAATTCATTTGCAAGACAAAAGCGGCATTGCGGAAGCCGTCAATGCTGCGAAAAAGAGCGATGTAGCCGTTTTGTTTGTCGGCGCCAGCAGTGGTGGTCCCAACCCGATTAGCGGAGAAAGTCGTGATTTGTCGGATATAGTGCTTACGGGCGCACAGGAGGATTTAATCAAAGCAGTCTATGCTACAGGAAAGCCGGTTGTAATGGTGCTTGTTGCAGGAAAACCATCGGCAATTCCCTGGGAAAAAGAGCATATCCCGTCTATTGTGGTGCAATGGTATGGCGGTGAACAACAAGGCACTGCGATTGCCGAAATCCTGTTTGGCAAAGTGAATCCGTCGGGAAAACTGAATGTGTCGTTTCCTCAAAGCACGGGACATCTCCCCGTTTTCTACAATCATTATCCTACTGACAAGGGATTTTACAAAAAACCCGGCTCCCCGGAGCGACCCGGAAATGATTATGTGTTCTCATCTCCCGACCCTTTGTGGGCTTTCGGCACAGGTTTGAGCTATACCACATTTGAATATAAAAATCTGCGCGTAAAGTCTGATGTGCTAACGAAAGATGGCATCATAGACATCGAAGCGGACATCACCAATACCGGCACGTTGGACGGAAAGGAAGTGGTGCAGTTGTATGTACGCGACGAAATCAGCTCTGTGCTAACACCCGTCAAAGAATTGAAACGCTTTGAAAAACTGCTTATCAAAGCCGGAGAAACAAAAACCGTCCACTTTGAACTTCCGGTCGCAGAATTAGCGTTATACAATGCCAAAATGGAAAAAGTGGTCGAACCCGGCGATTTTACATTGCAAATAGGAACCGCTTCCGACAATATCTTGCTGAAGAAAACAATTTCAGTGAAAGATTAAAAAAAATGATTAATAATGAATAATAAACGTTGTCTTATTTTCGCATTTTGTTGTTGCCTTTGTGTCGGAATACAGGCACAGCAACGGTTTTTAGAGAATTTATATGCCGGTTTCATTGAGAACACCGCGGTGTTTGAGTGGAATCAGGAAGAGGGACGCGCGTATTTCATACCGGAAAAACATATCTCGCTCAATGGAAACTGGAAGTTTTTTTGGAGTGATACGCCGGAAGGGATTCCCGCCAACTTTTACACGACAGGGTTCAACGATAAGAAATGGTCTGCTATTCCTGTGCCCTCCAACTGGGAAATGCAAGGCTTTGGCGATAAACTGTTTAGGAATACTTCGACCCCCTTCAAACCTAATCCGCCTTTTGTTCCGCGAGAACACAATCCGACCGGAGCCTATCGAAAAACGTTTACCATCCCGTCATCGTGGAAAGGCGAACAGGTTTTTTTGCGCTTCGAGAAAGTGGCATCCGCCTCTTTTGTATGGCTCAACGGGCAGGAAGTCGGCTATAATGAGGGCGGACAGGAGCCTGCCGAATACAATATCACGCCCTTCCTGAAGTCGGGAACAAACACCCTTGCCGTGATGGTTACCAAGTATTCCGACGGGTATTATTTGGAAGACCAGGACTATTGGCGATTAGCCGGTATTTTCGACGATGTGTGGTTGTATGCCGCACCAACTGTGCGCCTGTTTGATTGGCAAGTGATTACCGATTTGGATGAAACTTATACCAATGCGGATTTACAATTGAATGTTGATGTGAAAAAATATACCGAGCAGGTAGCGGCTTCCTTCTCTATAAAAGCTTCTCTGTTTGATAAGGAACAAGTAGTAGCAGAGTGGGCAAGCGACCCTTTGACAATGGATAAGGTCGGTAAAAAGACCTTGAAACTTTCGAAAGAAATCAAAAATACGAAAAAATGGACAGCCGAAACGCCCCATCTTTATACGCTTAAAATGCAATTGCAAACATCGGATGGAAAGGTACAAGACCGGGCTGAAACCCGCATCGGATTTAAGGAAACGGAAATCAAAGGCGAAGTTTTTTATCTGAATGGCGTACCGCTGAAGGTAAACGCGCAAAATTCGCACATGCAACATCCGAAAACCGGACATGCCATGGACGAAGCCACCATCCGAAAAGACATGGAACTGCTGAAACAGTTCAATTTCAATGCCGTGCGTACTTCTCATTATCCGCCGGTCAACAAATACCTCGAACTGGCCGACGAATATGGATTGTATATTATTGACGAAGTAGGCGACGAAGCGCACGCCACCGAATGGATTTCCAACAAGCCGGAATATGCGGAGATGTACAAGGAACGCAGTCGGCAGATGGTGCTGCGCGATAGAAATCATCCCAGCGTGCTGTTTTGGAGTGCCGGAAATGAAAGCGGAAACGGCGACAACATCGCAGAAGTGGTCAAAGAAGGCAAAAAATACGACCCTACACGCTATTGGATGTATGGAGGTAATGCCTTTTCCCATCCCGCCGAAGACATCATCGGACCGCGCTACCCGACGCCCACCGAATTGGAGATGCAGATTGGTTTGCCGTCCAATGTGGCCGGTTCCGACCGCCGTCCTTCGTTTATGGACGAATACCTCTCTGTTGCCGGTAATGGTGGCGGCGCATTAGACGAGTTTTGGAAAGTGATTTACGCCTATCCCCGCTTGATGGGTGGCGCGATATGGGATTTTGTCAGTCCGGGTCTTACGGAAAAAATTCGCTCGCTGACGGATATTTCCGCGCATCATACCCCGGCTCATTTGATGGGGAACGCCACACTCGTGAAAGAGGGCGGCAATACTGTGCTTGATTTGAACGGACACGACCAATGGGTGGAAGTTTATCGGCAAGACAATGTCGAAATCACCTCCAACCAATTGACACTTACCCTTCGGGTGTATCCCCGCAAGTTAAGCAGCAGTTGCGGGTCATACCTGACCAAAGGCAATTACCAGTTCGGCATACAGCAAAAAGGCAAAGAATCTCTGGAATTTTACCTTTATACGAATAAAAAACACGCCATTTTCGCCCCGCTTCCTGCGGATTGGGAATATCACTGGCATGACATCAATGCTGTTTACGATGGAAAAGAGATAAGCTTGTACATTGATGGGGAGAAAAAAGCAAGCGGCGAAGTTTCCGGGAACATCCGCAATTTCCCTTTTCCGATAAATATCGGACGCAATGAGGAATGGCACGGACAGGAAACATCGGTCTATATCTGCGATGCCTTGCTGGATAATGTCGGCATTTTCACCGAAGCTGTGGACATCAAACGGCTCGACCCGCAAAAAGCCGTACTCTGGTTGGATTTTGAAAAGGAACAGAACGAAGGGACTTTCTTCAGTTACGGCATAGGCGCCCGCACCTACGGCAGCATCTGGCCAGACCGAAAACCGCAACCGGAAATGTGGCAAATGAAGAAAACCGTGCAACCGCTCGCCTTTTCCCTGCACGATGCAGAAAAAGGAAGCGTGGAAGTATGGAACAGAAACCATTTTCTGGATGCCGGATATTACCGAACACAGTGGTTTTTGGAAGCCGATGGTGACATTTTGCAACAGGGCGAGTTGAATTTGAAAACGCCACCGCTGAGCAAAGAAATCATCCACATCCCTTTTACGAAGCCAGCCATAGAAGCAGGGAAGGAATATCGCATTTTAATTTCTTCGTCCCTGAAAAAAGATGAAATCTGGGCAAAAGCCGGACACGAAGTGGCGTGGGACCAATTGGAATTGCCCTGGTTTGGTCAAGCAAAAACTCCAACAAACACCAATCTTCCTGCGCCGACTTACTCGGAAACAGCCGAGCATGTGATTGTTTCCGGCACCAATTTCAGCTATACTTTCGACAAAAAGAAAGGGCAATTGGTATCTATCGTATCTAAGGGCAAAGAATTGTTGCGTTCGCCGCTGGAACTTAATTTGTGGCGTGCACCGTTAGCCAATGAGTCAGACGGTTGGAATTCATGGAGTTGCGACCACCGCGACGGGTGGAAAGAAGGATTCGGGCATACCCTTTCCACCGAAATGTATTCGGCAGGCGTGAATAGTTTGGTGCATCAACTACTTGGCTTTGAAGTGGGAAAAACCGACAGGAACGTCCGTATCCATATCGAAGATATTTCCCTGTTCGGACGAAGTGAATTAAGCAAGTTGGACCAATATGTGACCGGTATTCAAAGCAAGGGCATCCGCAGCGAATGCGATTTGACCATTAGCGGCGACGGAAAAATCATCCTCCGACACACGCTAACACCGGAAGGGCGGATGCCTCAGTGGTTTCCCCGCATCGGTCTTACGATGACATTAGACAAAAGTCTGAACAGGGTAGATTGGTATGGTCGCGGTCCTCAGGAAAACTATCCCGATAGAAAAACCGGATACAAAATCGGTATTTATCACACAACGGTACAGGAGATGTACGAGCCTTACCTTATTCCGCAAGACTACGGACTTCGTACCGACAACCGCTGGGTGTCTATGACCGACAATTCGGGTGAAGGATTGCAATTTTCGGTTAATGAGCATTTCAATTTCAATGCTCATCCGTTCAGTACCGACAATTTGACAAAAGCGACATACACCTACCAATTGAAAGAACAGGACGGTATCACATTCAACTTGGATTATGCCGATTCGGGAGTAGGGTGCACTGCGAGGGGAATTTTTCCTGCTTACAGGGTCACGCCACAGACTTTCGAACGAGAAATAACAATTGCTCTCAAAAGGAAATAAATTCATATTAAAATTTTTATCTATCTTTGCAGCCTAATATTAAATTTAAAGAATTAAATAACATGAATAGTCGTAGAGAATTTTTGAAAAAATCCCTGTTGAGTGGATTAGCACTCGGAACAACAGGCAGTGTAGCCGGAATGGCACAGAGTTATGCAGGCGCGGCAACGAAAAAAGTGCAGTCGCAACGTGTGCGGAAAGGTAAATCGGTGATGGGATTTCGTTGCGCCCCGATTCCCGAAGTACGGGCGGCTTTCATCGGAGTGGCACGCGGTTGGGGGCATTTGCACAGTTTTGCCAATACGGAAGGCACCAAAATCGTGGCTATTTGCGACTTGAGACCCGAACGTATAGAAAATGCTCAAAAAGCCCTGAAAAACGCCGGAAGACCCGAAGCTGCCGTTTACACGGGCGAAGAAGACTGGAAAAAAGTATGTGAACGCGACGATATAGACATCATCATCAATTCCACACCCTGGGAATTGCACGTTCCTATTTCACTGTACGCGATGAAATGCGGCAAACATGTGGCTACCGAAGTGCCCATCGCTCTCTCGGTGAACGATTGCTGGGCGTTGGTGGAAACAGCCGAAAAAACCCAACGTCATTGCATGATGCTCGAAAACTGCTGTTACGATTTCTTTGAACTGGCAACCCTGAATATGGCCAGAAAAGGCTTATTCGGCGAAATCATACACGGTGAAGGTGCCTACCTCCACGATTTGAGAGACCTGAAACTCCAAAAAGAAGGCTATTACAAAATGTGGCGACTGGAATACAGCAAAAAACATACCGGCGACCCGTATCCTACGCACGGACTGGGACCAATCGCTCAAATCATGAACATCAATCGCGGCGACCGTATTGATTACCTGACCTCCATGTCCACCAAACAATACGGCTTGTCGCTGTATGCCGAAAAACTATACGGAGCAGGTTCGCCCGAGGCTGAGTTCGCGTACAAAATGGGCGATATTACTCAGACCTTGCTACACACCGTTAGTGGTCACTCCTTGCTTGTGGTGCACGATACCTCCTCGCCATTGCCATACGACAGTATCCATAAACTCGGCGGGACAAAAGGCTACGCCATCAAATATACGGAAGGGAAAAGAGC
>BBRT01000338.1 GCA_001417715.1 Candidatus Symbiothrix dinenymphae | reverse complement strand
TCGATGGGCAAGGGTTTAGAAAGTATCTGAAAGTAAAAAAAGGCGAGAGTGTTACATTGACCATGTATCTCACCGTCAGCGCCGTGAAGCCGCACCATCAAGCCGTACAACACTTTATGCACAAAGCGTGGGGGCGTTTTTGAAAAAAAATGGCTCAAAATTTTTTTGTTTCAAAAATTGTGCTTACCTTTGTTGCTGTAAAAAAAACAATATAAAAATGAGAAATATAGTTATAAGTCTTTTATGTATAGTCAGTTGTTTACCTGCCTACGCTCAGTCTGCGGACAAAACAGCCCGTTCAGATGTGTTTTATTGGAAAAACTCCAAGGGGACACTATTGTTACATGCTGCCGACCACACGGTTGTCGGTCAATTGGCGAACAGCAAAACAGGTAGCATCCGTTTTTCTGATGCTATAACATCCATCGACCCCGCTACGTTTAAAATCACTCGTCGATACACAGTCGCCAAAGATGTGGATTCGGTTAGTATCTCTCTTGATTTTATCCATGCTTCACCCTGCGCCTACTGGATGATTCCTGCGGTATCGTACAATGGCAACAACTACGGACGGGGGAAAGAACCCAAAGGGGCGCAAGAAAACGGGCTGTGGCGTACTTATTCCTATCGGCGCACTCCCATCCCCGGTGCGCTCTATTCGGAAGGCGACCGCTTTGCCGTAGCCACTTGGGGCGATACGCCCACCGGCGAAAGAGATGATTATTCCTGTTCCATAGAACCGCGGGAAAAACAGACCGTTCACCGTCTGATATGGCCGGAAGAAGAATTGCCACAAACATATTCTAACAGAGACCGCTATAGTCAAGGTTTTAGAAAGTATCTGAAATTAAAAAAAGGCGAGAGTGTTACATTGACCATGTATCTCACCGTCAGCGCCGTGAAGCCGCACCATCAAGCCGTACAACACTTTATGCACAAAGCGTGGGAATATGCCGACAAACCGGTTGTCGCCGTTGAAAACGCGGAACAACTCTGGAATTTAGGTATCCGCTATGCTACCGAATCATTGTGGGCGGAAGAAGGCTCGTTTAAAGGCTTCAGCATCGGATTACAGTCGGATGAGAAGGGTTGGTTCCAGCGCAAGGGCGGAAAATACGAAATTGGCTGGTGCGGACAAAATGCTTCCATTGCCAATTCGCTGTTAGTGGATTACATCCGAAATCAACACCCGAAATCATTGGAAAAAGGGCTGGCGACATTGGATACCTGGGCGGAACATTGCCCTTTGCCCAACGGTTTATTTGTGACTCATTACGACAATATTTTGAGTAATAACACAAACTTTGTAATGGATGCCTGCAACCTGGGTGCAGCGGCATTGAACTATTTTGAGGCTTTTGACCTGACCAAAACCATCGGAAAAGACAGACCCCAATACGAGCGCATCGCCTTTGGTATCTGTGATTTTGTCAAGGCAGACCAGCAAGCCAACGGTGTATATGCCCGCGGCTGGCGACCGGACGGAACGGCTTATGTGCGGGAAGGAACCATCGGTTGTTTCATGGTTCCGCCCATGCTGGAGGCCTATAAGCGCTCACAAGACGCATCCTATCTGTTGTCTGCACAAAAGGCTTACAACTATTACATGAATGAATTGAAAACCGATGGATACACTACCGCCGGGGCATTGGATACTTGGTGTATTGACAAAGAATCGTCGATGCCTTTATTGCGTTCGTCGCTGATGCTTTACCAAATCACCGGCAACCGTGAATATTTGGATAATGCCGTTGCCGCTTCTTATTATTTGTCCACCTGGATGTGGCATTATCAGGGAATATATCCCGCAGATGATAATTTCACCGTTTACGGCTACAACACGTTCGGAGCGACCTCTGTGTCGGTGCAACACCACCATTTGGACAACTATGCACTGTATTGGGTAACGGACTGGATAAAACTGTCAGACCTCACCGGCGACCCACAATGGCGAGAAAAAGCACTTGCCGTATGGAGAAATGGAAGTCAATTGGTTTCGGATGGCACCTTGAATATCAATGGACGTGTTCGTCCGGCAGGTGCGCAAAACGAAGCTTTCTTCGAATCGCACTGGCAGTTTGGAGCAGGAGAACGCATCAATTCGTGGTTGGTGGCATGGCCCGGCGCGTTCCGGCTTGAAACATTAAGGCATCCGGAAGGGCGACGTGCGCTGGTTGGTGAAACCAGATCCGATACATTGCTATCTCTACTTCACGATGCTTCGGGCAATTATGTCTTTGTGGTGGCACATCGCGGTGATTGGCGGAATGCGCCCGAAAACTCGCTAAAAGCGATGGAAAGGTCTATTAAAATGGGCGTTGATATGGTGGAAATCGACATCCGAATGACCAAAGACAGTGTGCTTGTGCTGATGCACGACGGTAGCATCGACCGAACCACAACAGGCAAAGGTAGAGTTTCGGATTATACGCTGGCTGAGCTGCGGCAATTTTACCTGAAAGATGGCTTAGGGGTGGTTTTAACTCAACAAATCCCCACATTAAAAGAAGTGATGCTCCTCTGCAAGGATAAAATTTTAGTAAACGCGGACAAGGCTTCCGACTACATGGATAAAGTGCAGGAAGTGTTAAAGGAAACCGGCACGGAAAAGCAAGTGGTATATAAAGGGTATCGACCATACGCGGCTGTAAAGCAACAATACGGCGATTTATTGAATCAAATCATCTACATGCCGATTGTTATTGACAATACAAAAGGCTTGGACACAGTCGTTGTCGATTTTATAAAACACTACAAGCCGGTTGCATTTGAGGTTATTTTTGGAGCCGAAGACTCTCCGATGAATGCAGCGGTCAAAACAATGAGGACAAGCGGATGTCGTGTATGGGTAAACTCACTGTGGGGCAACATGAATGCCGGACATAACGACGAACGTGCCGTTGACGAACCGGATGCCTGCTGGGGGTGGCTCATCGATTACGGCGCGAGTATTATCCAGACCGACCGTCCGAAAGAACTGATTGAATACCTGGAAAGTAAAAATAAAAGAATCACAAAGTGACTATAAAAAAATAAATAAATATCATCATGAATAAAAAATTTTATCTACTGGCAGGAGCGTCGCTGTTATTCTCTTGCCAACAGCAGCCCGAAACGGCGAATCGTATTTCAGTCGATTTTGCCCAAAAAGGGGCCAAAGTGTCCGAATCGATGTACGGCATTTTCTTTGAAGAAATCAATCACGCCGGTGATGGCGGATTGTATGCCGAACTGGTGCAGAACCGCAGTTTTGAAGAAAAAGAAATCCCCAAAGGGTATAGCGTGCGCGACGGCAGACTCTATCCCGCGCCCGTGACCAATCACATCACCGGGGAAGTGCGTAATCAATCGTTCAAATGGAATCCGGAGGATATTCCGGCTTGGTCGCTGAGCGATGCCACGAAAGCGAAAATCAGCCTGAGCAAGAAAAACCCCTTGTTTGCGGAAGCACCAACGCAACTGCAAGTTACGGTTTCGGATGCCTCGAAACCCGTTTCCGTTATCAACAGCGGGTACTGGGGAATGAGTTTTCAAAAAGACCGGCACTATAAACTGCGTTTTTATGTCAATGCCGACCGCAGCTATCAGGGAACGGTAACGGCAAAACTGTTGTCGGCTGACAATCAGGTACTCGCTTCGCAATCTTTCGACCTGAAAAGCCACAACAAATGGGAGGAATATACCGCCCAACTCACCGCATCGGCTACGGACGGTAAAGGGAAATTAGCCATTGAACTGAATCAAACCGGCACCCTGTCGCTGGATTATGTATCCCTTTTCCCCGAAAAGACGTTCAACAACCATCCCAATGGTTTGCGAGAGGATGTAGCCGGATTTTTGCAAGACCTCCAACCGGCTTTCGTCCGTTGGCCCGGTGGTTGCGTGGTGGAAGGCCTCAGTTTGGACAATCGCTTTGAATGGAAGAAGTCTTTGGGCGACCCTGCCCGTCGTCCCGGAATTTACGATACTTGGGGCTACCGCTGTTCGTATGGATTTGGATACCACGAGTTTTTAGAATTTTGCGAAGACGTCAATGCCGGCGGAATGTATGTGTGCAATGTCGGAATCGGTTGTCAAGCCCGCATGGGTGACGCTTCTCCGGACAACCAAATACCTTATTATTTGGACGATTGTTTAGATGCTATCGAATACGCACTGGGCGATGTTACATCCGAATGGGGTGCCAAACGCGCCGCCGCAGGACATCCGAAACCTTTTCCGTTGCAATATGTCGAAATCGGCAATGAAAATGGCGGACCTGTTTACGATGCGCGGTTCGACATTTTCTACAAAGCCATCAAGGAAAAATACCCCCAACTGACGCTCATCTCCAACCATGGTTTGGGCGATGGCGTGAAAGGGGTCAAAAAAACCGATATGATTGACCCGCACTGGTATGTCAATCCGGATTATTTCTTTGCCAATACCACTATTTTCGACAACCAACCGCGTGGCGATTATCACGTCTATGTCGGGGAATATGCCTGCAACAGTCAGGTGGGCGCGGGCAATATGCTGGCAGCACTTTCCGAAGCCGCTTTCATAACCGGCATGGAACGCAACGGCGATTTGGTGACGATGTGTTCGTACGCGCCCTTGCTGGAAAATCGCAACAACCGGGAATGGCCCGTCAACCTCATTCATCTCAGTACGGATAGCGTGGTGGGACGTTCGTCGTATTATGTGCAAAAAATGGTTGCGGAAAACAAACCGAACTACAATGTATCAACCGAACTGTCGCTGGGAAATGAAGTGCCCAAATTCGGCAAAGGTGCTTTTGGACTTGGCACTTGGGATACGCAGGCCGAATTTAAAGACATTCGCCTCACGGCTGTTACGGTTGGTGACAACGACAAGCAAATAGTGGAAGCAGGAAACGAGAAGTGGAATGCCGTAAAAGGGCAATGGACGGAAAATTCCGGCGTATTGTCGCAACTGTCCGAAGAAAAGGGAGCAATGAATATATGGAAGATTTTCAAAGGCGAAAAATACACTTTGAGTCTGAAAGCCCGCAAAACAGGCGGCAAAGAAGGTTTTTTCATTTATTTCGGTATGCAGGATGATAACAAAACCGGCTATTTCCTCAACATAGGCGGTTGGGGAAATACGAGAACCGCCGTGGAAAAGCTCGAAAACGGGAGTGCGGTGCGGACATCAAAGAGCGTCCCGCACAGCCTCGAAACCAACAAGTGGTATGACATCCGATTAGTCGTAAACACATCTGACGTAGAATTATTTATAGACGATATCGCAATAGGGAAATTCGAAGACAAAATCGAACAACGCAATTTCGCGCTCGCCGGCTACGACGAATCGACCCAAGAATTGATACTGAAAGTAGTAAACGCCACTAACAGCCCCCGAGTGTCAACTATCGACTTAAAAGGTTTCAAAGAAGTATCGCGCGATGGTCGAGCTATCACGCTGTCAGCCAATGCACCAACCGATGAAAACTCATTCGCCGAACCGAAAAAAATATTTCCGGTAGAAGAAGATTATCACAGATTCGGGACAACATTTAAATATACTTTTAAGCCTAATTCGTTTACGATTCTTAGGATTAAAGCGAAGGAGTAAAAGATACCCGCACCAAATTTACGGAGACCAACTACCCCGTATGGGGTACAATTTCGATAACCCCGTACAAGCGAAGCGCAGTGCGGGGTAGATGGCTCAACCCTTTCGTTTTCGCCCTGAAAGGGCAACATATCCCAGCCCAACGCATCGCGTTGGGAAAATGATGATGGGAAATGATGATGGGAAAATGATGGATGATTGGATATGATGGATGATTGGATATGATGGGCAACATAATGATATATTGCCCTTTCAGGGCGCAAAACACACAAAACCCATTACCCCCAACGCGATGCGTTGGGCTGGGATATGTTGGGCTTTCAGCCCGAACCGTCATTGCGGGCTTTCAGCCTGAACCGTCATTGCGGGCTTTCAGCCCGAACCGTCATTGCGGGCTTTCAGCCTGAACCGTCATTGCGGGCTTGACCCGCAATCCCTTGTCCTACATTGCTCTGTAGCCCAACATTTGGCTCCTTTTCAGGGGATTGCGGGTCAAGCCCGCACGGCAGTTATGAAAGTGGCGGCAGCGGAAAGGGACGAATGTGGCGAACTTTCGACTACACAACCCATTTTGCCATCTAGGGCTAATGGACAAAATTCAGGCTAGAAGTGGTGATAACTAATTGAAATACATATATTTGCAAGCATTTAAAGTTATGAGTAAAAAATTTGCATTTATTGCTGGTCGAAAACGACCAAGAAAAAC
>BBRT01000337.1 GCA_001417715.1 Candidatus Symbiothrix dinenymphae | reverse complement strand
CTTCAATTACAAAGGTAATGAAATTTGGGGGCGCGACACCCAAAATGGGTGTCGCAAAATCGCTTTTTAGCTGATTATCAGTGTTTTATGGAAATGTTAATTTATGTTATGACGAAGTCAGGACAATAACCAGCAACCCCAAATGCACCCATCTAACAAACCACATCACTGTCATAATACAACCTCTAAACTCTAAACTCTAAACCCTAAACTCTAAATCAAATTGCTTCCAAAAACGCGACCAAAGCCTCCCTGTCTTCCTTCGACATTGCACGGAATTTTTCTTTCGATGGTTTGCCTTCGCCGTTGTGCCAGATGATGGCTTCCTCATAGTTGCGGGCGCGCAGGTCGTGCAGTTTGTCGGAATGTCCGGACACTGCGGGCATCAGTCCCCTACCCCATAGAGGCGTTGTGCGACATACTTTCACTCTTCCCGGCTCCTTCATATCCAAATCGTGGCGCAGGAGGTCGGTATAGGGATAGATTGTTTGATCCGACAGTTGCGGCATCGGCTCGTAATTGCTGCGAGTTTTCCACGATGGGCGATGACACGCGGCACAGCCTGCCTCCATGAAGAGCGTTTTGCCTTGTTGCACCTTGGGACTGTCTAAATTCCGCGCTGCCGGGACTGCCAATCCGCGATGCCAGACCATAAAAGCCTCATAATCCTCCATCGTCATTTCCGGTGTTAATTCTTTGGACATCAGATTGGCAAAAATTTCTTCTTCCGTTTGCCCCAATGCCGCTTGCACATCGGGGTCTTGCGACATCGCTCTGGAATACTTTTCGGTAATATAGTGATACCGGCGGTTAGGACGCGTCACATTGGTAATATTCCACATAGCATTCGAGCCGGGACCATTATCCAGTGTGGCGCGGGTGCAGAGGTAGGTAAACCGTCCGGGATGTATGCCCGGATAGTAGGGATTTAGCCCCGTTTCGTCAATATCGGCACCAATAATACCTTTACAATAGGGACGAGCTTGCTGTGTGGCATGTTCGGCACGCAAGTCTTCGTCAGAAATGGCATCTAACAGAGCCACACCATAGATGCCGATTGTTGCCTCAATGCTCGCCGCATGTTTGCTCATGTCAAAATCAGGAAATAAGATTGCCTCCTGAGCGACTGTTACGACAGGGTAAATCAAGGTGCCTTCGTAGGACGTACCTGCACTGTAAGGCGTTCCATCCGCGTATTTATTGTCATGTTCATCCATATAATTTTTCCATTCGAGGTGGATGCCTGCCTCGTTAATCGGGGCTTTGAATGGTGCTACTGCCCGTGTTTGTGTCATTCCCGTAAAATATTGGGATGCCAATGCCAAATTGGGTGTGTTGGGGTCGTAAATCATCAACAGATAGCCGTTGCGACTGTCGTTGGTGTCAAATTCGTCCACCCGCTTGCTTCGTCCGCCATAACTGGGATGGCAGGCGATGCACGATTTGCGGATATACGTTGGACCCAAGCCCGAATAGGCAGTGCCCGCTTCGGCTACAAAACTCTTTTCAAACAGCCGCTCACCGCGCATAAACTGCTTATACAGAGTGGCATCGTCATCTATAAATGGCATCGGCTGCCGATACGACTTGGAATTGGCGATAAACAATGTGCCTTTTTCGCCACCCGGAAACCACTCGGCATTGGTTTCGCTGTATTCCTTCTTCGGTGTAGTATTTTCGGGCAGCGGCTCCTTGTCGTCTGCGCACGAAAATCCCAATAACACACTTCCTAAAATAATAACTTTCTTTTTCATATTATATCGTTTAATGAACTGAATAAATCTTCTAATTCGGCGCAGGCTTCAACGGCTGCATTCACTTGCGCTTCGTTGCTGTGGTAGCGTACCACCTCGTAAAAGGATTTTCCACCTGCGCCAATCGCTGCAATTTTGGCGATGCAATCCTCAATTTTTGCTTTGATGCTCGCATCTAACGCAGCATTTTTCATTGTAACGTATTTACTGAGCGAAGTAGTTGTACGCGTGTTGTCATCCACACCACCCAGATAGGCATTTTTGATGCTTTGGATGTTGTTTTGATAGTCATCAAGCGAATGCCAGCTGTACCACGATTCCACGTCTTCCGTCTTGCCGGTACTGTAAGGCGATGCTATTTTCGTTGCGCCCACTTCGCCCGCAATTTCGGCACATCCGGTAAAAATTTCGCTCAAGGCATCACTGAAAGAGGGATAGCCGATTGCATTTTTCAGTCTGTTGGCAAAATTTTTGTAGTCCGGATTATTGTCTAAATGTGCCACAACGTCCGGATTTTCATTGAAAACCGTTTGCATTTCCTCCGACACATTTTCCAAACCCACCCAAGCCACATAAGCGAGAACGCAATCCCAAACCAGCGCATCGGTGGCTGCTATGAGGTAGTTCAACTCTTCCGCAGTCAATTCGGCTACAGGGCGTGTCTGACCATCCCGATAGAGCAGATATTCCGTCACATGAAACCCAATCACTTCGGGATCTAACTTCCACGCATCGCGCCCCGTGATACTTCCGGCACCGGCGGCAATGGACTGTTGAATTTCCGACAGTTCGAGGGGCCAAGAGTCAATGTGCCCGTCAATGTCCAAAGCATCTTCGCCCACAGGACCGAACAAAAATGCCTCGTTCTTTTCCCACAAAATGCGGGCTTTCATCCAAGCAGCCGAAGCCAGCTGCATGTGCGTGTCCGAAGCATAAGCCTTCAGAGCCGAATTAGCGAAGCGCATCTCTAACGCAGCCTCCGCCAACGACTTGTAAGTGGGTACAATCGTTTTATCGACATACTCCATCAAAATGGATTGATACAATTCATCATTGCCAGCGATGCGATTTTTGTCGTCATCATCGCAAGATGTGAATGTGAATGCCGCCAAAAAAGCGGTCAAAAGTAAAATTTTTTTTGTATTCATATTATTATATAATTTTTAATTCGTAATTTTTAATTCGTAATTCGTAATTGTTAATTAAACCATCCCGCATAAGCAACCCCCAGCGACAATGTCGGCTCATTGTTATACGGCTTGTCTAACTGACGAAAAGCGTATTCTGCTTTTATTACAATCTCTTTCAGGGGGTAGTAATTGATGCCTCCGCTGAAAATTGTTTTTTTGCTCCAGCCTTTGGCGGGAATATCTCTGTCCGTTTTGTACATTGAATCGTAAAAGCCGTAATGACCGTATATATATAGCCTTTCGTTCCTGTTTTTTGCTCTCTCACACAAACCAAACACATCATAACCTGCTTCTATGTAATAACTTAGCACATCTGATGCGATATTTGTTCGCGGGGACGGACTTGCAGAGGGCAGATTTTTATTGATGGTGGAAATGGTGTAGGAATCGTTGAGATGCCCGTAGAGCACATTGGCACGTGCCCAAATGTTGTGAGCCTTGTAAGTGGCGTCAAACGTGCCGAGCATGAGTTCGCCGTCGGCACCTGCGTTTTTGTAGCGTTCCCATTTCAGGCTGTTGGGGGCAGAATAGCCGAAATAACCGCTCACGCCGAGCCTCAAATCGGGTATTGTCGTGTTGTCGAGCCGAAAAGCACCGGCGTAGGAGTTGGCAATTTCAAACTCGTAGGGCGAGGTCGCGCCGCCCTGTATCCAGTTGGCATTGTTGAACCGCTCGGCATCCAAACCGGCGATAAGTATAGCGTTGTAGTGCCAATTTGCGGCACTTCCCCAAAAACTGATGCCGCTTTGGTGCCACGTACAGGGGATGAGCGCGGTTTCCTCTTCGGGGCGGAGGACGGAAAAAAACTCGTTGGGCAAATGGTGGCGATTTGTCAGTCCAATGGGTATCACCAAATGCCCCATACGCAGGTGCGCCTGTTGGGAGAATGTTTTTTCGAGCCAAAACTGTTCGAGCGATACCTCGCCGCCTTTTTCGATTTCCTTTTCGTATTCGCCCGTTTCTTCGCGTTCAATCTCGTAGGTCGCACCCGTGCCGCCGTGTTCGTATTCCAATTCAGATGCCATTTTCCAGCCTTTCCCAAAATCGTAAGCCACCTGGATATTCACATGAGGCAGGTCGAATCGCCCGTGTGAAGCCTCTTTATTGCTTTCGGGGTATTCATAGCGTTGCACATTG
Organism: Candidatus Symbiothrix dinenymphae; assembly: GCA_001417715.1. GTDB lineage: Bacteria > Bacteroidota > Bacteroidia > Bacteroidales > Azobacteroidaceae > Azobacteroides > Azobacteroides dinenymphae. Next base: position 72,612 of record BBRT01000337.1, on the reverse strand, counting down.
TCGCTGTAAAACATCCGTTGAGCCACAGCCTCGCCATAACCCCCAATCGTGAACTTCGATTTTTGCGCCTGCCCACTCCCGCAGAAAAGCAGCACCAGCACCATAATAAGAAAACCATTTTTACGCATCATTTTTATCTTTAAATTTGACGCTGCAAAGGTATCGGCTTCCGGTAACGCGCACAATCCCTATTTTGCGGGAAATTCTTGAGGTGCACTCACTATATTTAGGGAAAAACCCCGTAGACTAAAGTCTACGGTTAATAAAGTGCTGTCCCTGCGGGAGAAGGAGCGAGAGCCAGGTGGTATGATTGCGGATAGTCATATAATGAAAATGCCGCAAATAAAAATCAAAAACCGCCAGAAAGTTTGCGCTCTCGGACGGTTTTTTCAAGTTGTGTACAAGGCTAAAGCCTTTTTTCATCTTTTCTCAAAATCCAATTGGTCATGATAGCCATCATCATCTACTACGATGGTAAGCTCGGAGTCTGTGAGTTTCGTTACAGTAACAATTGACACATGCCCATCTCTATCGTCTGTTCTGCTGATTTTTCCTCCACTATACTCCCATGTTCCGGTGATAGTAGATGGCTCCCCACCATGGGATTCTGTTTCAGAACACGTCCCATCATTTCTAAAGGTCATTGTTAAAGCTGCATCCGATACATTGTAATTGTTATTCCAAGTATCACCATCATAGCTGTCGTATCCTTCATTGTGAACCAATACCCATGTTCCAACTACGGACGGGGCAGTTGAGGCAGTTGGAACAAAGAACCACTTCAGCCCGCTTGGCTCTGTAGTACTCATTTCAGAATCGTCTTTCGACCAATACAGTTGAGACCAGCCTTGTTTTACAAGTAATCCTTCAATTTCATCTGCCTTGTTGGCATACATCCAGACAGTCCATTTAGTCGGTTCCGGGTCAATTTTGTCCGCATACCAAAATTGACCTACGTAGCTCCCGTTCTTATATGCTTCGATGAATTTAACGCTATTCTCCCAATCATCAAGATATCCATCATCCACCGTTGCAGGTAAATTGAGCGTAAAACCACCATTATAGGGAGCACTCGCAATGACATATTCTTCTTTATTTGACCAAAACACCACTTTTACGGAATCAACTTCTACCGTGCCGGTGGAGACATTGCTTGCCTTAATTTCAAGGCTACCGGCACCACCTAAGTCAGGGGCAGTTGGAACAAAGAACCACTTCATCTCACCGGGTTGTGTAGCTGTGTATTCATATTCGGAACCGTCTTTTGTCCAATATAGTAGAGACCAGCCTTGTTTTACAAGTAACCCTGTAGAGGAGGTATATGCCTTGTTGGCATACCCCCAGATGATACCTTTAGTTGATTCCGATTGAATTTTATCCCCAAACCAAAAAGTACCTACTTGTTTTCCGCTCTTATATGCTGCGATACCGTGCTCAATATCTTCACCTTTAGCACCATTCTCCCAATCATTAAGATATTTATCATCTATAGTTGCAGGCAAATTGAGTGTAAAACCGCCATCTTTGTAAGGAGCACTTGCAATAATATACTCCTTCTGGTCTTCATTTGACCAAACTACCACTTTTACGGAATCAACTTCTACCGCGCCGGTGGAGACATTGCTTGCCGTAATTTCAAGGCTACCATCAGCTTTAATGCTGCCATCGACACCGACACCTTTTTCTTCATCCTCTTCTTTGTTGCAACCAACAAACCCCGCTGAAACAGCCATCGCTGCCAGCAAAAATACATTTTTAAACTTTGTCATTTCTTTTAATTTTTAAATTTGACATTTATTTTTAATTCTAACTCTTTCCCTACTCTATGCGGTAACGCGGCTTCGTAGGTGTCTTACCCCAATTTTATCCGGTTGTTGGTCAACCGTTGTCCTTCCTCAGATACGCAACATAAAAAAAGCGCGGACAAAACTCGTGATTTTTTATCCGCTTCTTGAGGTTCTAGACTACCTGACATCCAAATAAATGAGCATTGCCCCCACCGCCGTGTGAACGTTGTCTCTACTATTTTGAATGTTTTGAAATTGTCTAGATTCCAAGAAGCAAAATATAAGCCTAAACGCTTTTCCCAATCTTAAAATGTGCGCATTACCACTGTCATGTCATCATAATCTCCTATAATTTAATACGTTATCACTCGTATTCGCTCATTCATTCGAGCAAATATCGTCCGATATTTACTTATTCATAACTTAGCGTAAATATCGGCGGCAAAGGTAAGGATTTTTTTTTGAAATACACTCACTCCAAAAACTCATCCAAATCTTTGTCCCGCAGATAAAGTCAAATGATATGATTGCGGATAGTCATTAAATCTAATGATAAATGGCAAAAATGCAGGGCGTTTTTTCCAATTTAGGGGTGTTTTTTCGCCATTCAGCGATGGTTTTTGTAAAAATCCGTTCATTTTCGGTGGTGATGTCGGCGGCGATGCAGAGTTTGGTGGTGGGCTTGCAGGTCTTCAGGATGTCGTCAATCATTTTATTGTTGCGGTAGGGCGTTTCGATGAAAAGTTGGGTCTGATGTTCAGCGTAAATGCGCTGTTCCAACTGTTTAAGCGTTTTCAGCCGCTCCTCGCCGTCGATGGGCAGGTAACCGTTGAACGCAAAACTCTGCCCGTTAAATCCCGATGCCATCAATGCCAAAAGTATGGACGAAGGACCCACTAACGGCACCACAGGGATGTTTTTGTGCTGCGCCATCGCCACCACATCCGCCCCTGGGTCGGCAATCGCGGGGCAGCCTGCCTCCGAAATAATGCCCATCGAATAGCCGTCTGCAATCGGTTTCAAAAACTCCAACAATTCCCCGTGCGAAGTATGTTTGTTAAGCGTAAAAAAAGTGCAGTCGTCAATCGGAAAATCGGGGTCGGTCTGCTTGAGAAATCGCCGAGCCGTCCGCACATTTTCGACAATGAAGTGGCGAATTTTAGCAATGATTTCCGCATTGTAGGGGGGCAAAACGCGGTCGATGGGCGTTTCGCCAAGTGTGACGGGGATTAAATACAGCGCAGGTTTTTCTTCCATGCCTAAAATTTCACCTCCAATAATTCGTGTCCTAACTGGTGCAAAGCCGATTCGATTTTTTTTCGTTGCCTCAAACGCGGCTTTTTTAATCCGGAAGAATAGTGATGTAATGACTCTTGTTTGAAGCCTGTCAAGCGTTTCAATCCGATGGGTGAGAATATTTTGTTGTAGTGATTCAGAAAACTTTGCATATCATATTCGAATGCAATCGTATATTCACTCTGCAATATTGCAGGCAATTCACTTTTATCTCGCGAATTGACAAACAACTCCAAGCCTTTCAAAGCATCGGCTTTTGCCGCCTCAGGGGTGGGTCCGGCACCATAGATGCCATCACAGTTTTCAGCATAAGCACCATAATAATCGGAACTTGCACCAATTTTAATAATAATTTTTTCCATATATTCAATACTTTAAGTTCATTCCTCGTGCAATTGACCTCCGCAATGGCTCGTAAATCTCTTTTGCTCCATGGTATGGAACCGGCTGGGATGTAACGCCATTTTTAACGTAGAAGTAGTGGCTACCCTCCGCATGAGAGAATTGCCAACCATTCCTTATAATCAATCTGTGAAATTCGGTGTACTTCATTATGGTTGTTTTTTTAATAACGGCGCAAAGGTAAGTATTTATTTACTACTATCCAAATAAATTTTTTATTTCAAAATTATTTGTAACTTTGCCCCCGATTAAAAAATATATATATTTATGAAAAAGATAATTTATTTATTCGCTGCCGGCGCACTGTTATTGGCTGGTTGCAAGGCAAAAGTTCCGGTGGAGCTGAATGTGATGAGTTTCAATATCCGCTACGATGAACCGAGGGATAGTTTGAACAATTGGCAGTATCGCAAAGACATTGCGGCACAGACTGTTATGCTCTATGATGCCGATATTGTGGGGACGCAGGAGGTTTTGAACAATCAGTTGAACGACTTGACGCAACGCCTGCCGGAGTATGGCGCCATTGGCGTGGGGCGTGCCGACGGTAAAACCGGAGGGGAATATTCTGCCATCCTGTATAAAAAATCGCGACTGAAAGAGATTGAGTCGGGCACTTTTTGGCTGAGCGAAACGCCCGAAGTGGCAGGCTCCAAAGGCTGGGACGGTGCCTGTGAGCGCATTGCGACCTGGGCGATATTGCAGGACGTGCGCACCAAGCAACAAATCTTTGCCATCAACACCCACCTCGACCATGTGGGGATAGTTGCCCGTCAGAAAGGAGTTGCCCTGTTGCTCGAAAGGACGGCACAACTAAGTCGTGACTTGCCGGTGATTATAACCGGCGACTTCAACGCAACACCCGAATCAGACGTCATCCAACACGTCCTAAACCCTGCCAACCCCCTGCTACTGGTGCACACAAAGGATGTTGCCGATGAGAAAAGCGACACGGAGTGGACTTTTCACGGCTTTGGGAAGGTACCGCTCGAAAGCCGCCCCTTTATCGACTATATCTTCGTCAATCCCAATTTTAAAGTATTTAAACACAGAGTGATACCGGAAGAAGTTAAAGGAGTTTTTATCTCCGACCATTCAATTGTAACAGCACAAATAGAATTGCCGTGAAAAAAGAATGAATTTAGAGTTTAGTTATTAGAGTTTAGAGTTTAGTTATGAAATGGGGGAGGCATTTGAAGAAAACAAAAAACCTCTGATTGCCAACAAGATGCAATCAGGGGTTTTACCGGAATTGTTGTGAAATTGATTATGGGTTATATTGTTCAAAAACCCATCCCGGATCCGTTGTCGTAGGTTGTTCTGTTTCTCTGTCGAAGAATATCCTATTCCATCCTTTTTTCATAGGAATTCCATAGACTATACCGTCAGTTTTTAAATAAAAATACGTTGCACTAATGCTCGCATTTTTCTGACGAAAATAGTAGCCTGTCCATGACCCGTTGTAATTTGCATCAATGCCAGTGTGTAGCCAAGTACCTTGTACATCGGGAGCGTTGAAAGTGGACAGCCCCTCCAAATATGCATCCGGTACAGGATCTAATAACTCAATAGTAAGCGTACCATTTTCATATTTTGCAGTCGTCGACAGGTTCCAATTACCGGTGCCTCCTGTGGGTACTACTTCGTCAACCGGTACGTCTCCTATGCTCACAACCGCCACAATTTTACCATCCCAATCATCAAGGGTCTCCTCCACCACAGGGTCATTGCCACCTTCATACGCCGAATTAGGTCTAAAAATCCACTCCACACTTGGTATCGTGGTAGAACCTTCGTTTGTTTTATCGTCAAGAAAGACTTTATTCCATCCTTTTTGCAAAGGAGCACCATTTATGGTAACATCACTTTCCACATAAATAAACTTAACAGCACCATCAGCGTTTTGATATCTAAAACTACCCAGATAGTTTCCATCATCACCATAAGCCTCAAGTCCAGTATGTGGAGAAGCCATTTTGACTCCATCCCTCAATTCAAGGAATTCAGATGGTACCGGATTCAATAATTCAACAGTAAGAGTTCCATTCTCATACTTCGCACTTTTCGCTAAATTCCAATCTTCTTCTCCCCCTTCTACTTTTATTGTAGCAATCTGTACACCGATGCCGTCAGGGACACTCACTTCTGCCTGAATTTTACCATCAAAAGCAGTTGTGTTGCCACCGGCAGGGTCATCACCACCAGAGGTTACGGTGTAACCACCACCGGTAAATGTACCATCATCTGATTTTGTCAACGAGATAGTCGTCTCACCGAATATCAGAGTGAGCGTTGACCCCACAAAAGTGTAGCTCCCCCGCTGAGATACTCCACCAACCACCGCTGTAAGCGAATCCGCAGATGTAAAACTAATCGTTGTTGTGACACCATCTTTTGTCAACGTCAAGGTAGAGTCTTTCAGACTGTTGCCGGTGTTAGCAGGGTCGCCGGTACCTTCTTCATTTTCTTTGTCGCAAGCAACAAACACCGCTGAAACAGCCATTGCTGCCAGCAAAAACACATTTTTAAACTTTGTCATTTTTTTTAATTTTAAATTTGACACTAATATTTAACTTTTTCCCTACTCAAATCGACAATGTAGGGCTTGCCCCAATTTGATAGCAGTTGTTTGGACAACTGTTGCCCTTCCTCATACGCAGCATAAAAAAAGCGCGGACAAAACTCTAAATTATCCGTGCTACGAGGTCTCAACTACCTTACTACCAAATACTCTGAATAAAGTCCACACCAAAACGGCGTGAACGTTATCACTTTATTCCTGGTAGTGTGAGAAATTGTTGAGTTTTCGTAACACCAGAATACAAGCAAAACGCTTTTTCCAATTTAAAATGTGCGCATTACCGCATCAATTTACGTTTTCATAATCTAATCTCCTTATTTTTAATCTGTTAATCACTCGTATTTACTTTCTCTTTCGTAAATATCGTCCGTATTCACTCATTCATTAGCGAGCGAATATCGGGTGCAAAGGTAGATGTTATTTTTCAATTAACAAAATGTTTTCAATGTTTTTTTTTCTCCTCTCTAATTTTTTGATGCTATCTGTTGTTGGAAGTTCTTCGGGCATCGTACCGCCAAGTTCTTTGATGGTTTGTCGCACCTTTTTGCCCACTTCAAAATGGGTTTGATTTGCATTTTGTTTGCCATATATGTTCGCGCGCCTTAGTTTTTCTTCGGTTTGGGTAGCACGAAACAAGTTGTCATAACGCGATAATTTGATGCTATCTACTTGTCTTTCAGCACCTTTGCCTACAATTATCACTTCGTTGCTCGCAACGAAATGATCGAGAAGCACCTGTGAGGCGGTTTTGCACGATTCTTTGGCTCTCTCCACCACAGAGATAAAGTTTCGATACTCGGCATATTCCAATACCCTGGCTAATTCGCGAGTAGCGTAACATTTGCTTTTAAAAACCTGTTAGGTCTTAAAGACCTAACAGATTTAATGATATTTCGCGTCTAAATCATCTTGGTAATCTTCTTAATCTTATGAAAATCAAGGTTCAGACATCTACAGCAACGACTTTGCCTTCGCCAGCGCAATACTGATATGGCTGCAAATATTGTCATGCCCGATTTTGTCGGCGAAGCCTGATTTTTCGAGCATTGCGCGGATGTTGTCGTTGACGCCGGAGAGCACCATTTGGATTTTGTTTTGTTCGGATAGGCGGTAGAGGCTTTCCAGGTTGTGCAGCCCTGTGGAGTCCATGAACGGCACTTTTCGCATTCGGATGATGCGCACTTTGGGCTTTTCGGCATTGAGGCTGCGCATACTTTCGTCAAATTTGTTGGCTATGCCGAAGAAAAATGGTCCGTCTATTTCGTAGATTTCTATGCCTTTCGGAATCGTAAGTGTTTCGTGTTCAGTGGTTTTCTCCTCGTCGAGTTCCATATTCAGTTCGTCTTTGATGACGGCGATGCTGGATGTTTCCGACACGCGCTTCACCAGTAGCACCAATGCCAGCAGCAGACCCACCTCGATGGCAATCGTGAGGTCGAAGAGCACGGTCAGGAAGAACGTCAGCAGCAGCACGAGCACGTCTGACAGCGAATTTTTGCACAGCGACCGAAACACGCGCCATTCGCTCATATTGTAGGCAACCACAATCAGCACGCCCGCCAGACACGCCATCGGGATGTGCTTCGTGAGCGGTCCGAGAAACAGCAAAATCAGCAGCAGCACCACCGCGTGAACAATCCCCGCAACGGGTGTGCGCCCGCCGTTGTTAATATTCGTCATCGTGCGTGCGATGGCTCCTGTGACGGGTATTCCGCCAAACATCGGCACCACCATGTTGGCTACGCCTTGCGCAATCAGTTCAGTATTAGAGTTTTGTTGGTCGCCCGTGATACCGTCCGCCACCGTTGCCGACAGCAGCGACTCAATCGCGCCCAGCATCGCAATCGTGAACGCGGCGGGCATCAGCAGCGTGATGAGTTCCATATTGATTGAAATTGGGTCAGGACTGGGCAGCGAGGCATTGATTTCAAAGCGGTCGCCAATCGTTTCGATGCCCGTGATGCCGAACTGATTTTTGAGCACATACACCACAAGGGTCATCACGATAATGGCAATCAGCGAGCCGGGTATTTTTTTTATAAATCGAGGCGACACAATAATAATGAGCAAACTCAACGCGCCCACCGCCAGCGAGGGCAGGTTGATAGTATCAAAAGCCTGCGCGTAGGCACCCCACTTGGCGATAAAATCGGCAGGCACGCTCGCCATCGTCAGTCCGAAAAAATCTTTCATCTGCGTGGAAAAAATCGTCAGCGCAATCCCGCTCGTGAAGCCCACAATAATCGGATAGGGCATAAACTTGATGACCGACCCGAAGCGCAAAAGCCCCATCCCGACGAGCATCACGCCCGCCAAAACCGTTGCCACAGCCAATCCTGCGTAGCCAAACTGCGCAATGATGCCGTAAACAATCACGATGAACGCCCCCGTTGGTCCGCCGATTTGCACCGAACTCCCGCCCAAAAACGACACGATAAATCCGCCGATAATCGCCGTAATCAGCCCTTTTTCGGGGCTAACGCCGCTCGCAATCCCGAACGCAATCGCCAGCGGCAGAGCCACAATACCCACGATGATGCCCGCCATAAGGTCAGCCGTAAACTTTTCCCGCGAATAATTTTTGAGGGAAGTAGCCAATTTCGGCTTAAAATCGATGTTCAATTTAGAAAAATTTGCTTTCATTTCTTGACTGTCAAAAAAAACGCCGCAAAATTAGTGTTTTTTCTTTGTTTTTTTCATAATTATTTGAATATCACAAACTTTTTTTGTAATTTTGCACCCTCAAACGTACGAATATTTTGAAGTTATGGATACAAAAAGCATTAAAGGGACACAAACGGAGCAAAATCTGTTGAAGTCATTCGCCGGTGAAAGTCAGGCTCGCACTCGCTACACTTTTTTTGCAAGTAAAGCAAAGAAAGAGGGTTATGAACAAATTGCGGGCATTTTCACCGAAACTGCCGACCAGGAAAAGGAGCACGCCGAACGCTTTTTCAAGTTTTTGGAAGGCGGCGAACTCGAAATCACAGCCTCTTTTCCGGCAGGAGTCATCGGCACCACCGCCGAAAACCTGTCAGCGGCAGCCAACGGCGAGTTGGAAGAGTGGGACATCCTCTACAAAGAGTTTGAACAAGTGGCACGCGAGGAAGGTTTCCCGCAAATTGCTATCGCATTTCAAAAAATCGCAACGGTCGAACGGCAACACGAACTGCGCTACCGCAAGTTGCTGAAAAACATCGAAGACGGCAAAGTATTTGCCAAAGATGAAGAAATCGAATGGCAATGCCGCAACTGTGGCTACGTCCACAAAGGCAAAGAAGCCCCCGGAGCATGCCCTGCATGCCTTCACGCACAGGCTTATTTTGAAGAAAAGAAAACAAATTATTAACGATGGGCTTTTTTATAGGTGTATTTGTAATATTCACGGCAGTCAATGCCTACTTATTTTACCGCGGTTGGGAAGTGGCGAAAACAACTCCTCGACCGGTGAGAATAACTTATTGTGCCGTGTTTACGGTGCTGTATTTGGCATTCATCGTGGCAATGTTGGCAAGAAACGTGATGAAGATTGGCATGCAGACAGTGCTGTATGACATCGGGACGGTTTGGATGGGCTTTATGTTGTATCTGACGATGTTTTTTCTGCTGACAGATGCTATTTATTGGATTTGGCGTAAACGTCAGGGGATTGCGGGTCAAGCCCGCAATGACGACTCCTCTCGTCATACCTGTCATTGCGGGCTTGACCCGCAATCCCTTGTCAGGAAAATACAGCTTGCGTCGGGCTATGTGCTTGTTTCTGTGCTACTTCTGTATGGCAATCATCAATTTAATCATCCAAAAATTGTTGAACAAGAAATCATATTGCACAATGTAGAGACGTGGCGTGCCACGTCTCAGCACGCCACATCTCTAAAACCGCAGACATTGAAAATTGTAGCTTTGAGCGACTTGCATCTGGGCATTCAGATTGGCAAAAAGAAGTTGCAAAAATATGTGCAACTCATCAATGCGCAACAGCCTGACGTGATTGTGATTGCCGGCGACCTCATCGACAACAATGCCCTGCCGCTGAATGTGGAGCACATGGAGGAAGAACTCAACCAACTGCAAGCACCTCTGGGCGTATATTTCTGCCTCGGCAACCATGAATACCTGAGCGGGATTGACGACAGCCGAGCATTTCTGGCAAAAACCAACATGACGGTGCTTATCGACAGTGCCGCGATGATTACCGACAACATCCAAATCATCGGGCGTGATGATATCAAACGGGGTCCCGGTCGGAAGTCGCTTGTGGATATTATGCAGGGGATTGCGGGTCAAGCCCGCAATGACAAGAGCGATGATGTCATTGCGGGCTTGACCCGCAATCCCCTGACCACAATCACCATTGTGCTCGACCACGAGCCGTATAACTTGGAAGAGGCGGAGGCTGCGGGGGTTGATTTGCAATTTTCGGGGCATACACATGGTGGGCAACTTTTTCCTTTCAACTTAGCGGTTAAAGCCCTCTTTGAAGTGGCTCATGGCTATAAACAGAAAGGTGCGACCCATATTTATGTTACTTCCGGCTTAGGCTTGTGGGGACCGCCATTTCGTATTGGTTCTCAGTCCGAGATTGTTGTTTTTAATTTGATAATCAACTAAATAACATTTATAAATGAAAATTCACTTTATCACACAGACAGCAACCCAATGGGGTGAAACAGTTTACCTGTCCGGTTCCGCGCCCGAATTGGGCGAGTGGCACGTCAAACGTGCCATACCCCTCTCCAGCCCCGAATTTCCCCGCTGGGAAAGTGAAATTGATATTGCTGATATATGGCGAATCATTGAGTACAAATATTTTATCAAAGATGCGCAGGGTAATATTCGCTGGGAAGATGGCGACAACCGCCTCTTGAAAGTAAAAGAAATTGGCGTTACTATCCCGATGTTCTCGCTGCGCACCAAAAACAGTTTCGGCATTGGCGACTTTGGCGACCTTAAACAGCTGATTGACTGGGCAAAACTCACCGGCATGACCGTCATTCAGACCTTGCCCATCACCGACACCACCCTCACCCACACGCAGGCGGACTCCTACCCCTACAACACGTTTTCCACTTACGCCCTGCACCCGCTCTACCTCAATTTGGATGCGATGGGCAAGTTGCATAGCGCCGTGCGCCGCTCCATTTACAAGATACAGCAGGAAAAGCTAAACGCTTCGCCCTCTTTGGATTACGAGCAGGTGGACTATTGGAAATGGATTTTTTTCCGAGAACTGTTTGCGCAAGAAGGCAGCAAAGTCCTTGAATCGAAGTCATTTGCCCAATTTTTCAATAAAAATAAAGACTGGTTAGTGCCTTATGCCACCTGTTCATACGAGCGAGACCGTACTTATTACTCCGGTAAAGAGAAAGTTACACCCAAAAAACTCAAATTATACTATTTTCTCCAATATCACGCCGACAAGCAAATGCGCGAGGCAAAAGCTTACGCACACGCCAACGGTGTACTGCTGAAGGGCGACATCCCCATCGGGGTCAGTCGCGACAGCGTGGAAGTGCAAACCGAGCCACAACTGTTCAACCTCAATTTTCAAGCCGGCGCCCCACCCGATGCTTTCACCGCAGAGGGACAAAATTGGGGTTTCCCGACCTACAATTGGGAAGCGATAGCGGCAAACAATTTCAGATGGTGGAAAAATCGCCTCCGCAAGATGGCTGACTATTTCGACGCCTACCGCATCGACCATATTTTGGGATTTTTCCGAATATGGCAAATTCCAATTAACAGTTACCAATTATCGGTTACCGGTTACCACTTACCGGTGGTTGGTGACCGGTTACCGAGCACCGGCAAAGATGGGTATTTTTGTCCGGCATTGCCTTATAGCCGTATCTCACTTGAGGGGTATCCGTTGAACTTGTTTATTGAAGATGCTGACCGCCCCGGATTTTACCACCCGCGCATCACGGCAACCGAGCTGGGCGACTTGCATTGGGACTATTTTTACAAGCGCCACAATATGTATTGGAAATACGAGGCACTCAAACGCCTTCGCCCGTTAGTCGAATCCACTAATATGTTGGCTTGTGGCGAAGATTTGGGGATGATACCGGCTTGTGTGCCCGAAGTGATGAACGAACTGCGCATTCTCAGCCTCGAAATTGAGCGGATGCCCAAATCGCCCGACAGCGAATTTACGGATTTGACCGCCCTACCCTATTTGTCGGTCTGCACTACCTCCACTCACGATATGACAACTTTGCGCGGCTGGTGGCAAGAAGACCGCGAAAAAACGCAACGCTATTACAAGAATGTGCTCAATCAGCGAGGCACTGCCCCCGCTGAATTGACACCCAAACTGGCAGAAATCATCATCCAGAACCATCTGCAAGCCCCATCACGAATGACTATCATCCCCTTGCAAGATTGGCTGGCACTCGACAAACAACTGCAAAATCCCGACATCGAAATCGAGCGCATCAACATCCCCGCCAACCCCAACCACTACTGGCGGTATCGAATGCACCTCAACATCGAAGATTTGTTGGCGGCAGATGCCCTGAATAAGAAAATAAAATCTCTTTGCGGGTCACAATGACAAGTTCGTATCGCCTTTGACTGTAAATCCTGATTCAGACTGACAGCTACCCCATACGGGATGCGGGAATGCAGAGCATTCCATAACTAAACTCTATTTTTTCCCGCTTGGGCTTAATCGGAGCGCTATCGACTGGTGTTTTTCTAACTTTACAGAAAATGCTTTTGCCGTTGTTCCTACTTCTTTATGCAAATACAGGTCTTTTATTTTGTACACTTTGTCTTTTGAAAACCATAATTCTTTATTGGTGAATTTATCATGAATTAGTTCCCGTTCCCAATTCATGGTACAATCAATAGGTTCTTTGGTACGGTTGAACATTACAAGTGCCCAATCGCCATTTTTTAATGGCTTTGCCCAAGCATCTACAGGGCATGACCTCCATGGAACTCTGAAACCTTGAATGCTTAATGCATCTTGATTGATGGCTATCAGTTCTTTATTCGTTATTAAATCCAAAGTTTGTTTGTCCATTTTTCGAATGTCGTTGCCTAAAATCAGTGGCGAACATAGAATTGCCCACAATGCAAAATGGGTTTGGTCTTCGTAGAATGACATTCCATTGCCCACTTCCATCATATCCATGTCATTCCAATGACCGGGACCGGCCGCGCGCCTTAATTCATCTTGACTGTGCTTGTCTAAAATTTCTAATACACTCATAGGATTCCATTTATTCGGTCTTCTTTCAAAATCATCAAAATGGGGACCTATATCACCGGTAGTTCGCCATAGATGACCCACAGCCGCTCCCCATTTCCATGGTTGCGTCTTGCCCCACTCACAAATACTGAAAATCATAGGCCGCCCTGCTGCATACAAAGCATCGCGCATAGTGATGTAAGCCTCTGTGACATTCAAATTGTCAGTATTGCACCAGTCATATTTCAGATAATCAATGCCCCATTCCGCATATTTCAAGGCATCTTGATACTCATGTCCCCGACTGCCGGCATACCCTGCGCAAGTATGCGTGCCGCCACAATTATAGATTCCTAACTTCAAACCTTTGGAATGCACATAGTCTGCCAGGGCTTTCATGCCATGAGGAAATTTGACAGGGTCGGCAACAAGATTGCCTTGCTTGTCCCTGTCCCTGGTAGACCAACCATCATCAATGCACACATATTCATACCCTGCATCTTTTAATCCCAATGCGACAAAAGCATCTGCCGTTTCTTTAATTAACTGTTCGTTAATGTTCTGGTCGAACGTATTATTACTGTTCCAACCCATAGGAGGCGTAAGTGCCAGATTTTCGAACTTCTGACTAAACCCGTTGTTAATTCCACAACTCACTAAAATGAGTGATAACACAAATTTTTTTTTCATTTTTTTTATTTATTTAAATTTTTAATAATTTCTATCTCTTCCATATTGTACGGTTTGAAATCGCTATGATACAAATCGTGCTGCCATACGCCTGTGTAGGGTAGTTTTTCAGGGCGATGTCCCCAGGTAAGATGTGTTTGCGTTTTACCGTTTACCAATCCCCACAAAAAACCGCCCACATTCTCGTTTTTCAACACAGGCATAACATCTTCCACAGTGGATTTTAGTGGGCGATTCATCCACTCAGTGCAAATAAGCGGGCGATTATAGTTTCGTAAATCTTGAATCTGCTTTGCCATCGCTTCTTTTGAGCCATAATTATGAAAACTGATAATATCGGACTGTGCAAAAACAATTTCATTGAGTTCCTTATTGCCGTTCCATGTACCGACCGTTAAAGGTTGGCTCGGGTTAATCGCCCTTGCCCAGACAAAAACACTTTTAACGAGCGGAATACTGCGGTATCCCTCACTGGTTGGTTTTGTATTGGTTGGTTCGTTATACAAATCCCAGAGAAGTACGCGCGGGTCATTTTTGAATTTGCGCAGGACATCTTTTACATATTTTTCCAATAAGGGATGCCGGCTCTCATCCACCACCATGGTATGTCCCGGAGAAGGCGACCATGCCCAGGCATACCAACCTATCCGAGGTTCGTCTTGTTTGCCGATAACCGGGTCAGCATTTTCGCCAAAAGTACAATCATCAAAAAAAGTCGGCATCACTGTGATGTCATGCTTATCACATATCTCCAGAAAACGCTCCAATGCAGAGAGAAAATACGCAGGGTCATCTGCATATACGGCATATTGCAATACCACACGGACACAATTTAATCCGATACTTTGGGCGAGCGCCAGTTCTTTGTCAATCAATGCCGGATTAAAACTTGTTTTATCCCACATCGCCGTATAATTGATAGCATCGGAAGGGATGTAATTGACGCCATTCAACCATTTGAATGATTTGTACCAATTGTTCGCCCGTTCTTCCGACCAGCGATTATCCTGTGCAAAAGCATTGAAGTTGTAACTTTCCAAATAGACCCGGATAGCACGTGCGAGGTCATTTCCCAATTCACGCGCAGAATTGACATCCACAACCACCCCGGAAGCGTTGGCAAAGGGAACTTCTATAGCTCCGGCAAAAATGGCATTCGGCAACGTTGCTCCCCACTGGTCGCAACTTCTCAAGTTTGACGTTTTAAGATTGGCGGAAGTGTTCCACGAAACGCCATACGGCAGATTGAACGATGCCTTGTAGGGAATGACGCCTTTTTTTTCTGCTTCCAAAATCTCGCCGAAACGTTGGAGCTTTTTATCAAAACCAACATAAACAGTCGGGTCTTTGCCGGGAAAATAGACATATTCGTTTGTTCCTTTTTTGTAATTACCACCCTCAGCACCACCACGATGTCCGGGACAGTGCATATCCAGGAAGAACAAAGGCTTTCCATCCTGCCATTGGGGCACCTGCTCGGTAATAGCTTTAATTTCGGGATAAATCTTTTGAATGTAATCGCGGTTGTGGTCGTGTGGACGGCGGTTTTTGCCCTGGTCGCCATCTTCCACACCGTCTTTGTCCACCAACGGGACGATAAAGAAATCGGCGCGCTCCCGTAGCCAGCGTCCGTCTTCCGTATCGGAAAGCGCAGCATCTATAATTCCTTCGAGCGAGTATGTCGCCATCATTTCACCGCAATGATGCCGCGATGACAGGAATATTTTGAAATCGGGCGTTTTGTTGCTGTCGTAAATGCGGAGCAATTCTACATTGCGTCCTTTCTTCGTCTTGCAAAGTGTTTCCACTTTCAAATACGGGTTTTTCTTGTACTTCTTGAGAAACTGTGTAAGATTCTTTTCCGTATAATTCATTCCCACACCGAAATAAACCTCTTTGTCTTTCTTCCCAAACTGGTATTGAAAATTTTTATCGGAAAAACCGAGTTCTCCTAACCAACGCCACGTTTCTCCACCATCTGTACTGACAGCGGGACCGCGTGCAGCGATAACACCACGAGCAAAAATAAAATTCAACGTCCGTCCCTCAGCACCCTTTACCCTGAACGACCAATTGAACCAGTTGCCCTCCGTATCTCGCAAATCCTCTTTTAAACGGACGGTATCGCCTTCAATACTCAGCACTTTGATGTTGCCGCCCGGAAAATTGGCGTCTATTTGCAGTTCTTTTGCTTTGAGACTCTGCAACATTATCCCTAACAAGATACTTACTCCTATACATATTCTTTTGTTCATACAATTTTATTTGAAATTTATAATTTTTATGCTGCAAAGGTAGTGTATTTTTTTTATTTATAAAAGTTTCGGAGATTTAGCTTGCTTCCGTAGATTTTGTTGTTTCAAAAATAATTTCATACCTTTGCGGCCGTAATTTAAAATGATACAACAATGAAAAAAATTAGAAAACAAAGTTTGTTATTCGCACTATTATTGATTTCGTGCAGCCTGTTTGCTCAGGTGCCGCAAGTCAAAAACGTCATTCTGATGATTCCTGACGGCACTTCGCTGTCTGCTGTTTCTGCCGCCCGCTGGTTGCAACGCTACAATCAGCCTGAACTTACGCATTTGAATATCGACCCCTACCTTGCGGGGACGGTGCTGACGTACAGTTCGGATGCCCCTATTGGTGATTCTGCGCCCACCACTTCCTGCTACATGACGGGCTATCCCAGTCGTGCCGGTTATGTTTCGACCTATCCGGTGGCGATGCCGGAGGCTGACATCATCCCGATGGATGCTTCCAAAGCCTATCAGCCGCTGATGACGTTGCTGGAAGCGGCGCGCATTGTGCAGCAAAAATCAACCGGCTTGGTTGTCACCTGTGAATTTACGCACGCCACGCCGGCGGATTGTTCGGCACACAGCTACAAGCGCGGCAATTACGACTGGATTGCTCCCCAAGTTGTCCACAACGACATTGATGTGGTGATTGGCGGCGGTGTTTCCATTCTCAAACCGGAATTGCAGGCGTATTTGAAAAAAGAAAATTACGGACTGTTTTTGAACGATTTGGAAGGCTACAACAACTACAAAGGCAACAAAATGTGGGCACTGTTTAATGACAAGGATTTACCGTATGAACTCGACCGCGACCACTCCAAATACCCATCAATGGCAGAAATGACCGCCAAAGCCATCGAAAAATTGGCGAAAAACGACAACGGATTTTTCCTGATGGTAGAAGGCAGCAAAGTGGATTGGGCAGCGCACAACAACGACCCCATCGGCATCATGACCGAAATGTTGGCATTCGACCGTGCTTGCGGCGTGGCGCTGGACTGGGCAAAGCGGGACGGCAACACGCTGGTGGTGATTGTACCCGACCACGGCAACAGCGGCTTCAGCATAGGCGCATCGCACTGCAGAGGCTATTCCAGTATGTCGAAAAGCGATTTATTCGGTCCGGTAGCCCGCTTCAAAGTCACCTACGAAGGTTTGACGACACGTGTGAAAGCCACAGAACCCAACAAAATAAAGGACGTGGTGCAGGAACTGACCGGCTTTGAACTCGCCGACACAGAACTCAGCACAATAAAAGAAGCCCGCGACGACGACAAGAAATTATTCGGCGAACTGCGCAAAATTTTCAACAGCAAACTCTGCTTCGGCTTCACAACCTTCGGACACACCGGCGAGGAGGTTTTTCTGGGCATCTACGACCCACGCGGCTCCAACATCGCAATGCGCGGGCACCACACCAATGTAGAACTCAACCACTACATGCGCGAAGCCATGGGACTCTACGACTTGGAAACGCTTACAGCAGAGCACTTTGCAAAACACACCGAAGTATTTGCCGGACTAAATTGCACCATCACGGGCAACGAAAAAACAAAATTGCTGACAGTGAAAAACAAAAAAAACAAGGTAGAAATCCAACAAGGCAGCAATCTAATCAAGCACAACGGCAAGGAAATAAAACTATCCAGCGTAATAGTGTATGTGGATGTAAACAACACTTTTTATCTGCCGCAAAGCTTAAAAAATTTGCTGAAATAAAAGTTTGCACCAGAAAAAAAATAACTCATAACTCAAAAAAAAATGGTTTACAGATTTATTTTAGTTTCAGACGAGGTCGATAATTTTCGGCGCGACATTACGATTGACTCGGATGCCACGTTTTTGGCTTTGCACGCAGCTATTTTGGAGGCTGTGAAATACGATGAAAGCCAAATCACCTCCTTTTTTATTTGCAATGACGACTGGGAAAAGTTGGGCGAAATCACCCTTATCGACATGGACTCGGATGCCTCAGAAGACAGTTACGTCATGGAAAGTACCCTATTGAGCGAACTTCTGGACGAGAAAGGGCAAAAATTGCTCTACGTCTTTGAACCGCTCACCGACCGTTGCTTTTTCATGGAATTGAAAGAAATCATCCCCGGCAAAAGTCAGGACAAGCCCCAAGTAACAAAATCCGAAGGCAAACCGCCCGCACAAAACTCCGGTGCAGAAACGTTGGATTTGGCAAAAATCGCCGCCTCACCGTCAGCAGCACATGATTTGCTTGCTGACGATTTAGACCTCGACGACGAAGAAGGCTACAACGAGGACGAATTGGCAGATTTCAATGAAGATAATCTGTTTTAAGATTCTCTCACAGCCGCACCGTCACCGCATTTTTATGTGCCATGAGCTGCTCCGTTTCCGCGAGCACTTCTATGGTGGTGCCTAATTCTCGGATGCCTTCTTGCGAAATTTCCTGGAAGGTGATTTTTTTGAGGAAACTGTCAAGGTTTACACCGCTGTAAGCACGTGCGTGACCATTCGTCGGTAGCGTGTGGTTGGTGCCGGTGGCATAATCGCCGGCACTTTCGGGTGTGTAGTGCCCCATGAACACCGACCCTGCGTTAGTGATGCGCTCGGCAATAGTCTTGTAATTGGCTGTTTCCAAAATCAGATGTTCGGGTGCGTAGAGGTTGGTCAGTTCAACAATCTCGTCTGCGGTTGACAAGACTATTATTCGACTGTTTTTCAGCGCCTTGCGTGCCAATTCTGCACGCGGCACTTTAACTATTTGCTTCTCAATTTCTGATTCTACGGCTTTTGCCAACTTTTCAGATGTAGTAACCAGCAGCACCTGACTGTCGGCTCCATGCTCGGCTTGCGACAATAAATCTGCCGCCACAAACGTCGGATTAGCCGAATCATCAGCCACCACTTCCACCTCAGACGGTCCGGCAGGCATATCTATCGCCACATCGGACAGGCTGACCAACTGTTTGGCTGCCGTCACATACTGATTGCCCGGTCCGAAAATCTTATAGACTTTGGGAACGGATTCTGTGCCATACGCCATCGCCGCAATCGCCTGACTGCCACCAATTTTGAAAATACGACTGACGCGCGCCAACTCAGCGGCGAAAAGAATGGCGGGGTGAATATTCCCCTCCGCATCGGGCGGCGTGCAAAGGATAACCTCCTTGCAACCGGCAATCGCGGCAGGAATGCCCAACATCAGCACGGTAGTAAACAGCGGTGCAGTGCCTCCGGGCACATACAACCCCACTTTTTCAATGGGTACCGCCTTTTGCCAACAAACCACCCCCTCTGCCGTTTCCACACAGGGTAAAGTGTCTTGTCGTTGTGCGCCGTGAAATTTTAGAATGTTACTTGCCGCAATCAAAAGTGCGCGTTTGAGAGGTTCGGGCACCTGTTTTGCACCCCGTGCCCGGTCTTCCGGCGGCACTTCCAAGTCTGTCAAAGCAACTTTGTCGAATTGTAACTCATAGGCCTTAACCGCCTCATCGCCAAGCGATTTCACGGCATCAAGCACGGTTTGAACTGTGCCGAAAAGGGCAGTCTGATTTTGCGTGGGGCGAGCAATTAACTCGTTCCACTGCACTCTGGGAGGATAAAGGTATGTCTGCATACGTCTAAACTGTATTAAACTTCACCATTAGTGGTAAAGTGGGACAAAGGTACGCATTTTTTTTTGAACTGGCAAGTTGGGCTTTCAGCCCGTGGAGGAACTTCCAACCAATCTTCCGAACACGACTAGGGCAAAGGTGGTAATGAGTTATGAGTTATGAGTCATGAGTCAATTCTTTTTGCAGCATTTTGTAAATCTCCTGCCAATCTTTTTTATACAGTTCGGTTGAAATAGTTGCAAGTTGTGTAAAGGTTTTTGACGCATAGAATGTTTCTGTGGCTCTGATTTCATCTATGTTCAAGTCCAGCATCAGTTGCTCTACGAGCGGCTCACCGATATGGGCAAACTTTGATATTCGCATAAGGTTAGGTTGTTCGAGAAACAAAAGCGCAGATGTTGTACAAAAACAAATCTGATGTGTTTCTGTATGGTGTTTGAGCATTTGTAAAAAATCCGCTCTTAAAATTGCACCTGCCAAATAATCGTCAATAGTTCTTGTTATTTTATCATCCGCAACCGGACCTTCTACAATATCGTAGTCGTGTTGAGATGCTGCTGTTGCCGTGTTCCTGTTCAGTACGATGAAATCCAACCATTCGTCATTATATTCGCTAAAACGCAATACCTTGAAAGATTTATCGGTAAAAGCTCTTTCATTAAAAGTAAATTCGGTAACAACGCTTTCGGTCTTATGCTTTTTCCCGATAATTTCTGCCCAATCTTCGGCTTGTTTTCTGAATTTTGTTACATAGAAACCCTTGCCAAAATCCTTGTTGTCTTTGCAATAATCCAAATCAACACTGTCAATAAGCATATAACTTCCGTGATAAACCTGCATCATCGTCGCCCTCCATTTTGACGGCAAATTTCAAACATATCGCGCACCGCCCAAAACGGATTGTCGGTATGCAACGCCCACCAATGCTCGTTCAAAAAATCCCACCCACCATATTTTTTCAAGTAAAAGAAAGCACCTTGAATGTTCATTTTATAAGCATCGGCAAACTTCGGGACGATATAGGTGATAAAACTCACCTTATCGCTTGTTTCTTTGTCCAATCTTGATTCCATAACGTTATTATATGCCATATTGTTGTTTATTTACATTATGGGGGCAAAGGTAGTAAATAATTATGAGTTATGAGTTATGAGTTATCAATATTATTTCATCATTTTTTTTTCATTTCCTTGCCATTTGGCTAATCAGTGCCCTGTCGTATGTTGCAATCTCAAAATTACGAACTTTGCTATATGCGGAAAGCATACAATCTACAAAATCTAATTTTGTGGTTGCAAAAACTTTAAGGGCTTCGTCAATCACCTCAAAATCAATGACTGAAACCGTTGGAATCCGCAGAAAATAGCGCAAAGAACTTGCTACATAATGTCTATCACTTTCATACGTTTTCAACAAAACATAAACTACCTCAGAGAGCACTTCAGAGAACACAAAACAATTGTTCGATTCGAGTGTCAAAATAGAAGTGTTTTTTTGCACCTCATCATCGTTGAGAAACAAGCGTAGAATTATATTTGTATCAAGATAAACCGTACTTTTCATCCATTCCTTTCTTCCAGCCATCCGTTTCGTGCTCTCTTTTAGAGGGATTAGCATATTTGTTAAAAATCCCTGCGAGTTGACCGGCGTAAACAACCCCGGTGGGTTCATTATTCAAATCCACTACCGATTTCATTACTGTTTCCATATCATCGTTATATTAAAAATTTTTCTGCAAAGGTAATGCTTATTTGGTTGAAT
Source organism: Candidatus Symbiothrix dinenymphae (assembly GCA_001417715.1). GTDB lineage: Bacteria > Bacteroidota > Bacteroidia > Bacteroidales > Azobacteroidaceae > Azobacteroides > Azobacteroides dinenymphae. The sequence continues at coordinate 51,007 of BBRT01000337.1, read as the reverse complement.
GGGCAACCCTGTTTTTTTGGGGGACCTTGGCTACAATGCCAAAAATTTTGCCAATTTCTCAATTCCTTGCTTGTGTTTTACAGGATTATCGGATTTTAGTTTGCTTATATTCAACTGCTTCCATTGCACGGATGGAAATTGTAAGAACTCCTGATATTCGGTGTGTTTCGCCAATGGATTTCCGGCTTCAAAATCAAGTAAAAACGCCTTATCGTTGTCCGTTAAATTAGAATTTATGAACTCTATCAACTTTTCGCGAGTTTTCTCAAAATCAGAATAGCTAAACGGAATATCTGTCATGCCTGCAAATTGCTGTACAAGTGCTTCGCTTTGATTTGTCCGATTAGGGGCAAGCGTTTCCACTATGGGACGGTCGCTGCCTAAAAGAGCGTAGAAAAAACCTTTTTTTACCTCTTCAAAATCGGTTATCTTGTCGAACATCAGTTTTACATCAAATAAATCCCGCGGGTGTTGCCTGTCGAGTGCTGCCGATATTTTTCCACCGTAAAGTTGTGAAAATGATACAATTTTTGTTTTGTTGGAAGTTTCAAAAGCAGTTTGCGCCTTTTTGCATAACGGTTTTATTTCCGTTGGCTCAATAAGTCCCCGTTTTGTTCCGCTGACTTCTACCTTTACCATTATTCCCCGCTGATTGCAGTATATTTTATTGGGTTTTTCAGTAACAATTGCATTTGGAATGATTGTTTTTACCTTTTCCTTGATGATTGACAGATTTTTATGAATTTCAGCAAATGATTCTTCCCGTGATTTTACCGGTACAAAAGTTACATCAATATCAACGGAATAGCGAGGCAAATCAAGCACATAAAGATTTATAGCCGTACCTCCGTGTACTGCAAAATCATCAATTCCTGATAAGGTTGGAATGATTTTCAGCAATAATTCAACTTGTTGTTTATATAATTTATTCATATTCAACTAAATCTCGTGGCAATGTTATTTGATATTTTGCATTATAAACGCCTTTTTCCACGATTGCTCTTTTTCCTGTTCCCAAACTTATTCGTGATAAATCCAAATCATTTAACCAAACGTGTCCGGCTTTTTCAGCCATATAGAGAAACAATCTTTTTACTTTGACAGACTTACACTCTTCCAACAAGACTTGCAATAGCGCAGGTCGCAAACCGTTCAACATTTCCATAACATAATATAAATCAGTTAAAATGTAATGTTTTGGTGCAAGGTCTAAGCATTCCAAAAATGCTTTCTCGGGGGAGGAAACGGAAACTTCAAAACCATTTTCGGCTATAGTAGCTATTCCTGTTTCGCTTGTGTCATAACATCTTTTTAGAATATTGACACCCCAATCATACTTTAAGAACCATTGCGGAAACCATTCATCGCGAGGACAATAAACCACAATCGTTTGTCTGCCGAGTGGTACATAATGGGCAAAACCCCGCATTTCCAATGCTGACAAAGCCCCAACATGCAGTTTTTTATGCAGTTGGCTGTTAAAGCAAGCCAAAGCACTGAACAAAGTCGGCTTATCGCCGGTACGGTACATAACACCCGGCGCTATGGCTGTAAACCATTGTGCATCGCGATAATGTTGCTGCAAAGTATAGGATATGCCATTCGCGTTTAGCCACGATGCAAAACATAGCGCACCTGACGGCAATTTTTGCAGAAAATAGTTTATTTTTGTTTGTCCTTTTACATTCATGGTGCAAATATACTAAAAAAAATAAACCACAACGAAAAAGATTCATCATTTATCTGGCATTTAACTTTATTTAACACCCCCCCCCCCCTAAATTTAACTTTATTTAACACATGGAGGTACAAAAACTTGAATGTTGTTTAAAAATAATCCTTACCTTTGCGCCCGAATTTGCGCTAAGTTATAATGAACAAGCAAATTGTTGACCGGATATTGGCTCGAACGAATGGGCTAAGACGGGAGTGATTAACATTTTAGTTTATAGGAGATTATGATGACATGACAGCGTTAATACGCACATTTTAAGATTGGAAAAAGCGTTTAGCTTATTATTTGGGCTTTCTGAAATCTCGACAATTTCAAGGTTCCCACAAAATAAAAGTGATAACGTTCGCGCCGCTCGGCGAGGGCATTACTCCGTTTAGTTTGGGAAATTTAGGTGGCCGCGAACCTCAGAAAGCAGATTAGGAAATTTAAGAGTTTTGTCTGCGTTTTTTTTATGTGTGTATAGTGATTGAGAAAGACAAATAGGTTGACCAACAACTGACATAAAATTGGGGCAAGCCCTACAAAGCCTCACAGAGTAGGATTTTAGTTTAATAATTTAATTGTCCGCCTAAGGAGCGGACGTAAAAAAACGTTTCAAAATGAAAAAAATTAGTTTATTTTTGGCAGCAGCACTACTGAGTAGTGCATCTGCAAGTGCACAAGTTTTTGTTGGTGGTTCTTTGGGCTATGGCTCGAAGGAAGGGCTAGGGTCCACTTTGAACATTTCGCCTACGATTGGCTACGCCAAAGGTGAAAATATCGAATTTGGGATTCACGTTGGTTATTCGGCTTCATCTCGCGAAGAAATCAACTACGAAAGTGAATCAGTGGCGACCATAGATGAAAGTGAGATCGGGTTAGGTGCTTTTTTCCGTTACAAGGTGTTTAGTGCAGATAAATTGAGTCTTTGGGGACAAGCCAGTCTAGATTTGGGGATAGCTGATCTTGTGTTTTCGACCGGTCTGCATGTTCGTCCTGTGGTGAAATACGCTTTGACTGACAACTTTTATTTGACATCCGAGTTAAACCTTTTGAACCTTGGATTCACATCAACATCGTATGATGGAGGTGGCAGCGGCACCGATATTGAAATCGGTGTAGGAGGCCCGGCTGGACTCTCTATTGGTTTTGAATACAAATTCTGATAGTTGAAAGAAGAACAACTCTGTGGGAATGTATCAAAGAAGACTTCTTTGGTACATTCTTTTTTTAAGTTTATATTCATAAATTTTCGTACCTTTGCAGAAATTTTAATGATAAAAAAACTAATAATTAAAAATTAAAAGCTATGCCGACTATTTTTATATTTTTTGGATTGCGTTTTATGTTTTACAGCGACGACCATGAACCGATTCATGTTCATGTTGTTAAAGGCAAAGGGAAAATAAAGGAAAAAGCAAAATTTCAAATCCTGCCGGAAGTTGTTTTGATTGAAAACAAGGGGCTAAGCATTAGCGAATTAAAAGTAGCAGAAGGATTGATAGAAGAAAATAAGCAAATAATAATAGATAGTTGGAACAGATTTTTTGGTAAAAAATAGAAGAATATGGAACCCATAGTTGCCAATGTTTGGATTGATGATACTACAGTGTATATTCAAACTGTAGATGGAAAAGTGTATAGCGAACAATTTTATAAGTATCCACTGTTGCGCTACGCCACACCTGCGCAGCGTGCCCATTTTGAATACGATAACTTTGGTATCAGATGGGAGGATATTGATGAAGATTTAAGTTATAACTGCTTCCACAAACATACAGGTAGAACACGCAAATCAAAAACCTGTTAGGTCTTCGAAGACCTAACAGGTTTAACTTTATCCTGCAAATCCTTTAATCCTGAAAATCCTGATTCAGACAGCCAGCTCTGTCATCTCATATTTGTCTTTCCCGATGAATATCACCGACAGGTAGCGCACATCTGTGCGACCGGCGAACTGATGCGACCGGCGGTATTTCTCTAATTGCTCGCGGGCTTTGTCGCGTGCGGTTTGTAAAGCCGTGTCGCGCCGCAACCCTGCCTTTTTGACATATTTGATTTCCCACACCCATTCGTGAGGAATTTCGGGGAAGAGATGGCTGCGTTGTAGCCAAACGTCTGTGTATCCTTGCGTTACCTCCAATTCTGTGATGGGAACAAACATTTTGCTTTGGAACAAAGTGCCCAAAAGGATGATTTTTATTTGCTTCTCATCGAAACGTTCAAGGTCGCGATTCGACAGACGAATGAGAATGTTCCGGCTGACATAATCAACGAACGGAACAGGATTGCCACGGTAAGCCAACTCCCTGACGGCTAATCTCAATTGGGTAAAATCAATCAACACATCCTCGTTTCTGTCCTTGATGAGCCGTAGGATGTAGTCCCAATAAATCGTCCGTATGGAATAGTTGGGTATTTTCAGGCGTAGAAGCCCCTCTTCCTGCCGGTCGATAGTGAGCAAACCCATGTAAAACAAGAGAGAAACAAAATACTCGTTGTCGTGCAATTGGTCGATGGAAAATTTGGGAATAATTTCCGATACGATGCCGTTATTTTGGATTATCTCCATCAGTTGCGTACTGTTTTGTTCGTTCATTATCAACGACCTCAATCGTCCGTAGTCCGTTTTCAGGTTCTCATCAACGATATTTTCGGGCACTTTCCCGCTTCTTAATATTTGATTAAAAAAATAGAGCATCATCGAAGGATTATATACCCGATGTTCTCCGTCTTTGTGGAACAGATACCCGTTGTAGAACAGCTCCATATCCACATTAATCAGCGCGGGGTCAACACCCGTTTCAATCATCAGTGCCTTCACCTCATCCGCCGTAAACCCAAGCATTTCGTTATATAAAGGGTCGAGCGACAGGCTGCTGGCGATATTGAACCCGCTGGTCATGTCGTCCAGCATGATGGGTGTGATGCCGGTAATCATGATGCCGTTAATGACCGTTTCAGTACCTTCTTTCAATGTTTCGTAAAAATCGCGCACTATGCCGTTGGCTCTCACCATTTTGCGATAAACATCATCGCCCACAGTTGTTCCCAAAGCCATCAGGTCGTTGGCAAAATGGTCGTACTCGTCAATGATAACATAGATTTTGCGTTTGGCGGATAATGCGGCTCTAAAAGCAACCAACAACTTGCCTGTCAAGGACATTTGCTCCTCACATTCTTTCTTGTATTTTGCTGCATCAGGAATATAGTTGGCATGTTCGTCCAAAAAAGCAAGCAATGATTGTTGTATTTTGCCTATAAACGAAATCTGAAAATCATTTTCGGTGCTTGTGTTCAATCCCGAAAAATTAAATTTCAGCACCAAATAGCTATTTTTCATCGGCGTAGGATGCTTCCCGATGTACAAATCGCCGAACAACTGCTCAAATTTGTCTGCTTCGGCGATGTCGTAATAGTGCGACAGCATCGAAAAAAACAAACTCTTGCCAAACTTGCGCGGGCGGATGAAAAACAGGTTTCTGTTAGGCTCATTTTCCAACAACTCAATGAACCGCGTCTTATCCACATACGCATACCCCCCTGTCCTGACACTCTCAAAATCTGAATTGCCGTAAGGCAACCGCTTACATTTTTTTGCTTCCATACTTTTTTTTGTATTTTGTGGGTACAAAGATAGGCAATTTTATTTTATAAATGTCTGATTCAGGATTTTGTTGCTTAAAAAATAATCCTTACCTTTGCGCCCGAATTAGGATTGGAAAAAGCGTTTAGCTTATTATTTGGGCTTTCTGAAATCTCGACAATTTCAAAAGTTCCCAACAAATAAGAGTGATTGTCCGCATAAGGAACGGACGTAAGAAAAATTTCAAAGTGAAAAAAAAGTTTTTATCGTTACTGCTTGCAGCAGTATGTGGAGTGAGCGTTAATGCTCAAAAGGGCGAGAAAGCCTTTGGCTTAAACTTTGGGTATGGTACCGGTGAATACTTCGGAAGTTTATCTGTCGGTGCTAAATTTAATTACGGGATTACCGACCACGTCAGAGTGTCGCCATCCTATAATTATTTTTTGGGCGACGGAGTCATGAGTGCTTATGACATCAATGCCGATGTCCACTTTTTGTTTAATGCAACCGACAAACTCGCCATCTATCCATTAGCAGGAGTGGTATTCAGGAATTGGACGGTTAGTGCAGGAGGGGTTTCTGTCTCAGAACCGATTACCGGTATCAGTCTCGGTGCAGGTGCCGATTTTGCTTTAACCGACGTGCTTTCGCTTGGCTTGGAAGCCAAACTGAACATTGCTTCCGAACCATACGAATTGTTTGTGCCTGCTATTCACATATTGTATAAATTTTAAAAATTCTTTTCATAGTTAACCGGGACTCCTGACTACCCCCAATGTGGTCGGGAGTTTTTTTTGCATTGTAAGTTAGGTCTTCGAAACCTGACAGGTTTAACTTTATTTAACGTAGAAATGGGCGGAAACATGGATGTTGCTCAAAAAAAAATCCTTACCTTTGCGCCTGAGTTTGTGTTGCGTAATGAACAGGCACATGTTGACCGGATATTGGCTCGAATGAATGGGCTAAGACGGGAGTGATTAACTTTTTAGTTTATAGGAGATTATGATGACATGACAGTGATAATACGCACATTTTAAGATGAGAAAAAGCGTTTAGCTTATTATTTGGGCTTTCTGAAATCTCGACAATTTCAAAAGTTCCCGAAAAGTAAAGGTGATAACGCTCGCGCCGCTCGGCGAGGGCATTACTCCGTTTATTTGGGAATTTAGGTAGTCGAGAACCTCAGAAAGCAGATAGGAAATTTAAGAGTTTTGTCTGCGCTTTTTTATGTGTGTATGGTGATTGAGAAGGACAAATAGATTGACCAACAACTGACACAAAATAGGGGCAAGCCCTACAAAGCCTCACAGAGTAGGATTTAGTTTAATAATTTAATTGCCCGCATTGGGAAGACGCATGCGGTGTATATCAGTTCTATGGAATCATTTTTTCTATCGGCAACACCAAAATGCCTTCGGCTCCGGCGGCTTTCAACTTGCTGACCACCTCCCAAAAGTGTTTCTCGTCAATCACCGAATGTACCGAACTCCATCCGGCTTGTGCCAGCGGCAGGACAGTGGGGCTGCGCATTCCGGGCAGGATGGCGACGATTTCCGACAATTTGTCGTTGGGGGCGTTCAGGAGCAGGTATTTTTTGTCGGCAGAGTTTTGAATAGTTTCCAGCCGGAAGATTAGTTCGTCCAAAATGGCTTGTTTGTCGTTGCTCAATGCCGTGTTTTTAATCAACACGGCTTCCGACTGCATCACCACTTCCACCTCTCGTAAGTGGTTGGTAATAAGTGTACTACCTGAACTCACGATGTCGAAAATGGCATCTGCCAAACCGATACTTGGTGCAATTTCCACCGAGCCGCTGATGACGTGAATATTTGCTTTGATGGCGTTTTTTCTCAAAAATTCGGACAGAATTTCGGGGTAAGAAGTTGCGATTTTTTTGCCTGCGAACCAATTCAACCCTTGATATTCAGCCTCTTTGGGTACAGCCAACGACAGTCGGCAGTGGCTAAAGCCCAATCGTTTAACGAGTTCTGCATCTTTTTGCTTTTCCACAAACTCGTTTTCGCCCACAATACCCACGTCGGAAGTGCCATCGGCAACAGCCTGCGGAATATCATCATCGCGCAAAAACAGCAATTCCAGCGGAAATGTTTGCGAAGCAACCAGCAAATTGCGCTTGCCGATGGACAATTTAATGCCCGCCTCGGTCAGCAGGCGCATCGTGTCGTCATTGAGACGCCCTTTTGTTTGTACAGCTATTCTTAACATATTCAGTTATCAGTTACCAGTTATCAGTTTCCAGTTATCAGTGACCAGTTCAATTATCAGTTATCTTGGTGTTGGGCTTGTTCACCGTCAGATACTCAGGTAACTGGTAACTGGTAACTGGTAACTGTGCCACTGCCGACAGGCTTTCGTCTTTCATGTCCAATTCAATTTTGTGTTTGTTGAAAAATTTGTATTCCAACACGCCCAGACTTTGGTCGGGGACGACTTTGAAACGGGTGCCAAATTTTATCTGCCACTTCCTTTTCTTGGTGAAAAAGCCTTGGTTGAGGTATGCCGCCACAAACGGATGCACATGCAACTTAAAGTTTGTCACTTTCAGTTGTTTCACCAAATCGCCCACTTTTGCCTCCAAAATGTCTTCAAACAGTATTGACGGTTTGATTTGACCGGTGCCGAAGCATACGGGGCACATCTCCGTGTTGGCAAAATCCAAAATCGGACGCACCCGCTGACGGGTAATCATCATCACGCCAAACCTGTTGAGTGGCAAGATGTTATGCTTTGCACGGTCGTTATCCATCAGCGTGCGCATCGTGTCCAACAATATCTGACGATTTTCCTGCTCGTGCATGTCAATGAAATCCACCGCGATGATGCCGCCCATATCCCGCATACGCAGTTGGCGTGCAATTTCCAGTGCCGCCGCCTGATTCACTTCCACCGCCGTATTCTCCTGTCCCACAGTTCCTTTGCGATTGCCGCTGTTCACATCAATGACGTGCATCGCCTCCGTGTGCTCCACAATCAGATAGGCACCCTTTTTGAGCGTGACCGTTCGCCCGAATCCCGACCTGAGCTGCCGCGTGACGTTGAAATGGTCTAACATGGGCATATTACCCCTGTAATGCTCCACTATGGGGACACGTTCGGGCGCAATCAGGCTCACATAATCGCGAATTTCTTCGTAAATTTCTTTGTCATTGATGTAGATATGCTCGAAAGTGGGGCTGAAAATATCGCGCAACAGAGCCACTGTGCGCCCTGTTTCCTCACAAATCAGTGCGGGTCCCTTCAATTTTTGCACTTTCGACATACTGTCGTTCCAACGTTTGACCAGCCCGCGAAGCTCTGCATCGAGTTCTGCCACGCGCTTTCCTTCAGACGACGTGCGCACGATGACCGAGAAATTTTTCGGTTTGATGCTCTGTATCAACTGTTTCAAGCGCACCCGCTCTTCAGCCGACTTAATTTTGGACGAAACATTCACTTTATCGCCGAACGGCATCGCCACCAGATAGCGACCGGCGTACGAAATTTCGCAGGACACGCGCGGTCCTTTCGTCGAGATAGGCTCTTTCACAATTTGCACCAGCACATCATCGAATTGCTTCAGCACATCCGTCAGACTGCCTTCTTTGGCCACTTCCGGCTCCGCCATAAACTTGCCGAGCGGTGGCAATCGCTTCTTCTCGGTAGCCACCGTCTTCACAAATTTATCTAACCGGTTGAAATTTGTCCCTAAATCCGCATAATGCAGAAACGCCTCTTTCGGATGCCCCACATCAATAAATGCAGCATTCAGTCCCGGCATCAACTTACGAATTTTCCCGAGATAAATATCGCCTACCGCGAATGAAATGTTACGTGCTTCTTTCTGAAACTCAACCAAACGTTCGTCTTCGAGCATCGCTATAGACACCTCAGTCGGTTGAACGTCGATTACTAATTCACTAATCACATGTTCAATTTTTATGTTATACCAACATAATAGGCGCATCTGAGTGCGCCTATTACTTATTTCTTCTTCTTATGACGATTTTTCCTCAGTCTCTTTTTACGCTTGTGCGTGGACATTTTATGTCTCTTCCTTTTTTTACCACTAGGCATAGTTTAATTTTTTAGTTGATGAATTACTTTTTGCCTTTTTTGTCCAACTTGGCTCTCATGTTGTCCGTGAAATACGCAGACGGTTTGAAAGTCGGCACATGGCGTTCCGGCACCATGATAGTTGTGTTGTTTTTGATGTGGCGTGCAGCCTTAGCAGCTCTTTTTTTCACCACAAACGAACCAAAACCGCGCAGGAACACGTTGTCGCCGTTGTTCATTGCCAGCATCACCTGGTTCATAAAACCCTCGACCGATGCTAACACCGTAGCTCGGTCAATCCCAGTCTCTTTCGCAATTGCATTTACAATATTTGCTTTTGTCATAACATTAATTATTTAAATTATTATACTTTAATTGTTTATCTTTTTAAATCGGGCGCAAAGGTACGAAGATTTTTTTTAATAACAAGCATAAATTGCAAATTTTTTTCATTTTTTTTTCATTTATCTTTGCTATTCCAAAAATTATACCTACCTTTGTGTCGAAATTTACAAATTTACCCCACCTAAATTTGCGAAATTTTACAAAATTAGTAGCGAAACTCAAAAAAACAGGTATATGAAGCGAAAAATTATTGATGAAATGCTTGAGTGGAAAAAGTCTTACATGCCGCGAATGCCCTTGATTTTACAAGGCGCAAGGCAGGTTGGGAAGACTTACGCATTAAAAGAATTTGGGGCGATGTATTACGACAATGTCGTGTATGCCAACTTTGATTCGGATGTGTCGTTGCAAGGCTATTTTGAGGAGGGCGACTTGAAGCCCGACCGCATTATTGCCGTGCTTGCGGAGTTTTTTGGCGTGGCAATCCATCCCCACACGACACTTATTATTTTCGATGAGGTTCAGGAGTGCCCCCGTGCCCTCACTTCGCTCAAATATTTTGCCGAAAATGCTCCACAGTATGATATTGTAGCTGCCGGGTCGTTGCTCGGTGTTGCTCTGAAACATCAGAAGCCGGATGCGCCGGGCACTTCCTTTCCGGTCGGCAAAGTTTACATCAAGACGATGTATCCGCTTAGTTTTGAGGAATTTCTGTGGGAAAAACAGAAAACGATGCTCGCAACCAAAATTGCAGAACATTTTGCGAATAACAAGAAAATGCCCGTCCTGTTGCATAATGAAGCCCTTGAACTCTATCGCGAATATCTGCTCGTTGGTGGGATGCCGCTTGCCGTGCAAACTTATATTGATAATTCCGCAACGCCAAATTTGACGGATATTCAAAAGTTGCTTTCTGCGTCATACACTGCAGATATGACTAAATATACTGAAAAATCGCAAGGTATTCGGAATATCATGCTCTATAATTCGATTCCGGTTCAGCTCGGAAATAGTGAAAGACCAAGCAATAAGTTTGTTTACAGCGCAATTGAAAAAGGGGCGCGTACGGACACGTTCAAGGATTCGGTCTATTGGCTTAAAACGGCCGGTATTGCTCTCAAATGCACTAAAACAACTCGTGGAGATGTTCCTTCGGCTCAATATGCGGATATGAGTGCGTTCAAATTGTATCTCGCAGATGTGGGGCTGCTTTCGCAATTCCTTAAAGTGACCCGCGAAAATTTGCCTGTCTTCAATCAGATGTACAGAGGTGCCATCACCGAAAACTATATCGCGATGGAGCTGACTCAACGGGGTTACGACCTCTATTTTTGGGAAACAAACAGCAGCAGCGAAGTCGATTTTGTTGTCTCAATCGGTGGCGAAATCATTCCGATTGAGGTGAAAAGCAGCGAAAACAACCGCTCCAAGAGTCTGAACACATTTATTCAGAAATACAAACCGCCCTACGCGATACGGATTTCAGAGAAAAACTTCGGCTTCGAGAATGCCATCAAGAGCGTCCCGCTGTATGCTGCATTTTGTTTGTGAAAAAGATGTCGGTAATGCGCGTTAATTTTTAATTGTTACCGCAATATCCACCGCCGTCTTCAATGCCCCAAGTTTGTTATTCACCTCCTGCAATTCCGATTCATCGTTGGAGCGTGCCGTGATGCCCGCGCCTGCCTGATAGTAGAGCACGTTGTTTTTGCTGATGAAGGAGCGGATGGTGATGGCTTGGTTGAGGTCGCCGTTTAAGCCGATGTAGCCGATGCAGCCGCCGTAGGCACCGCGGTTGTGCGGCTCAATGTCGCGGATGAGTTCCATCGCCCGCATTTTTGGTGCGCCGGAGAGCGTTCCGGCGGGGAAGGTGTCGGCATAAATCTGGATGGTGTTGGTGTCCGGTTGCACTTCGCCCACCACGCGCGACACGAGATGGATGACGTGCGAGTAAAATTGCACTTCCTTGTAGAAATCTACGTGCACGTTTTCGGTGTTTTTGCTCAAATCGTTGCGCGCCAAATCTACCAGCATCACATGCTCGGCGTTTTCTTTCGGGTCTTCAAGCAGTGCTTGCGCCAGTTGTTTGTCTTTTTCGTCATCGCCCGTGCGACGGAAAGTGCCCGCGATGGGGTCGATATACGCCTGCCCTTTGGAAATGCCGCAATGCGTTTCGGGGCTGGAGCCAAAGATGCGGAACGACCCAAAATCGAAATAAAACAGGTACGGCGATGGGTTGATGGAACGCAACGCGCGATACACCTTGAAATCATCGCCCGCGAAAGGCTGCGAAAAACAGCGCGAGAGCACGATTTGGAACACATCGCCGCGTTTGCAGTGTTTCACGCCCTGTCGCACCATCTCCTTATACTGCTCATCGGTGACGGTGGATGTTTCTTCGCCCGCCCGCCCAAAATTGTAGGAGGCATAGTTGCGGTTGTTCAGCAACGCCAGCACATCGTCCATTTGGCTCTTTTCATCGCCGATTTTATTCTCAATCACCGTCAATTCGTTGCGAAAATGATTGACCACAATGGTGTAGCGATACAGAATGTAAATCATATCGGGAATATTGCTCGCGCCGAAATCCGCCGTATCGGGGTCGATGGTGTCAAAATATTTCACGGCATTGTAAGACGTGTAGCCGAAAAAACCGTTGTACGAATTGTCATTGCGGGCTTGCCTCGCAATCTCTCCGACTTCAAACGAATGCACAAATTGGTGCAATTCATCGACAATCGCATCCGCAGGCACCGTCTTTTCAACCACCTGCCCATCAGGATATTGCAGCCTCACGGCGCCGTTTTTGACCTCAAACCGCGCCATCGGATTAAGCCCGATGAACGACACCGAATTTTCATTGCCGTGATAATCCGAAGATTCCAGCAACACCGACTCCGGAAACACGTCGCGCACCTTCAAATAGATGCTCACCGGCGTTTGCAAATCCGCCAAAATTGTCTTGCTCTCTGTGTTTAATGTTGTTGTTTTCATAAATGAATTATTGCTAAATCGCTCATATTTCTTGCATTTTCCGCATCCATAACATATATTGTAGTGCCCCCATTTGTAAATTTTCGATAGGCAAAATACCAATTTGTTGCCTTAGAATAATCAACTAAATAATTTTTCCATCGTTGAATAATGCAATAATTTCTGTGTTGAAGTTGCGGCGTACCAACTTTGGGCAACTCTGCAAGCACCTTATCAATATCCCTATCTGCATTGTCCGGAAAATAGGTATTGGGGTATTTCAAAGTTGCATTATAATAGAATTGTCTGATTCTATTACGAACATGGTCATCAACAAGCAACTGCATTTCTTTCTGCTAAAATTTGCCGAGCTTCGTCAATTGCCTCATGACAAGAGCGGCGACATTCTTCGAGTGTCATCCAATTGCGAGTGGCAATAGCTTCTTCTATTCGCCCCTCGTTCCATAATTGAAGAAAGATTTTATCATCTAAATCTTCTTCATACAATGTTTGAGTATTCATAACTTTAAAATTTAAATTAAATTTTTCACTTATTTACGCGACAAAGATACAACAAATTTTCTGTTTTCATTCAAAATAATTCAAAATCCGATAGCCTCCCGCTCTCAAATATGCCTCTTTCTTCATTTCCTTCACATCGCCGGTCATCATGTCTTCAATCAGCGTGTCCAGTGTGTATTGCGGCTCCCACGACAGCTTTGTGCGGGCTTTTGTGGCATCGCCAATCAGCAGTTCTACTTCGGTGGGGCGGAAATATTTGGGGTCCACTTTCACTACCTCTTCGCCAACTCGTTTTTGGATGGCTGCCAGATATTCTGCGCCAATTTTCTGTGTGAATACTGTCGTGTCGATGCTTGTGATTTTGCCCACTTCGCTGGCACCTTCGCCATGAAAAGTGATTGTCACGCCAATTTCTTTGAATGCTTTGGCAATAAAATCGCGGATTGTTGTTGTCACGCCCGTTGCAATCACATAATCGTCCGGCTTTTCCTGTTGGAGAATCAGATACATGGCTTTGATGTAGTCTTTGGCATGTCCCCAGTCGCGTTTGCTGGAGAGATTGCCCATATAAACCTCTTTCTGAATGCCCAACGCAATGCGCGACAGGGCGCGGGTCACTTTGCGGGTCACAAACGTTTCGCCACGCAAGGGTGATTCGTGGTTAAACAAAATGCCGTTGCAGGCAAACATATCGTAAGCCTCGCGGTAGTTGACCGTAATCCAATAGGCATACATTTTCGCCACGGCATACGGACTTCGGGGGTAAAACGGGGTCGCTTCCCGCTGCGGAATTTCCTGCACCAAGCCATACAATTCGGATGTGGAGGCCTGATAGATGCGGGTTTTCTTCGTCAAATTCAGCAGACGCACGGCTTCCAAGATGCGCAAAGTGCCCAAACCGTCCACATTGGCGGTGTATTCGGGGGTGTCGAAACTCACTTTCACATGACTTTGTGCCGCCAGATTGTAAATCTCGTCCGGCTGAATTTCGCCGATGATGCGGGTGATATTCATCGAGTCGGTCATATCGCCGTAATGCAGGATGAGGTTGCGGTCGCTCAACTGCGGGTCTTGATACAGATGGTCGATGCGGTCGGTGTTGAACATCGAAGCCCGCCGCTTGATGCCATGCACCGCATAGCCCTTCTTAATTAAAAACTCCGCCAAATAGGCTCCGTCCTGACCGGTGATACCGGTGATTAGTGCTACTTTTTTCATATTTCAAACTGTTTAATTGAGGGGGCAAAGGTACAAAAAATTGTCTGAATCAGGATTTTCAGGATTAAAAGATTGAAAGCGCAGATTCAACTTCTAAGTGCGACAAAATTTCTACAAAGATAGATAAAAAACTTCAGTTGGAGATTTAAAGCCGAGTTTTTCTCTGGGTCGGCTATTTATCTTGCTCTGTATCAGTTTAATATAATCATGAGAGTAGTCATCAAAATCAGTTCCTTTGGGAATATATTGTCGAATTAATCCGTTAGTATTTTCATTCAGACCTCGCTCCCACGAGGAGTATGGGTGTGCAAAAAAGAAGTCCAGATCGAGTTTTTTAGCGATATATTCGTGTTCTGCGAACTCTGTCCCATTGTCGGCGGTGATGGAGTGGGTGTTTTTTTTGTAAGCCACCAGCAGGTTGTGGACAACTTTTGCCAACGGGAGAGCAGCTTTTCCTTCGGGCAATTTTTCCATCATCAAGAAGCTTGTGAGCCTTTCGGTGAGGGTAAGGATAGCCCCTTTGCCGTCTTTTCCGATAATTGTATCTATTTCCCAGTCGCCCAAACGTTTGCGGAGATTGATGACATCCGGACGTTCATCGATGGAAATTTTATTTTTGATAACCACCTTTTTTCCACCACCAACGGGTCGCTTGCGATGTTTTCCTCTGTGGCGCAAATGTGTCCAAAGAGTGCCTCCAGTGGCTTTGTCGGCACGAATATGTTGATAAATGCGTTCGTGAGAAACCATTGGAATCGCTTTTAATTTGCAATAGCCGACAATTTGTTCGGGCGACCATTGGTCTTCTTCGAGCCTTTTTTTTACTTGCCGCTCGACCGCCGCCGAAAACGTTCGCTTGCGGGTGTAGCGTTCTTTGCGTTCATCAGCCAACATTTGGGCATGGATAGGGGTATACTTGCGCGTGCCTTTATTGCGCTCAATCTCCCTGTAAACTGTACTGGCAGAGACATTTACAATCTCTGCAATCTTCTCTTTCGGGGTACCTGTTTGCAGTAATGCAAAAATTTCGTACCTTTGCTCCTTGATTAGTTGTTTGTATTTCATACAACAAAAGTAAATAAATTAATCGAACAGGGAGAACTTTTCTCTCTGTTTTTTTACTTTTGTCGTTCTTAGAAGTTCTGTTCGCGACCTCTTTATTTACGAGCAAAATATAGGTTGCTCGTAATAGCGATTTTTCGCAGTTACTAATTGAACTTACCAAGGCGAAACCACAGTAGTTATCAAAAAATACTGTAACTTTGTGCCAACAAAATTTTTTTGCAGAAAAATTGCATCTAGCACCTGACAAAGATTACGGATTACGGCAAAATCTTTTTTTCAGGTGCTATTTTTACTTGCCCGGAGCGCAGTCCCATTATGGACAGAACTGTGCGGCTCGTTTTGTCCCGCAGGGACAGCACTTTATTAACCGTAGACTTCAGTCTACGGGAGTGACGGAGCCACCGCCTCCCCCAAGTCCCGCATGGGACGACACATTGCTATTCAGCAAAACTGCACCAATCTCAAGTGTCGTCCCATGCGGGACTAATGGAATCTGAGCATTTTTATACCGTAGACTAAAGTCTACGGTTAATAAAGTGCTGTCCCTGCGGGACACGGCACCGTTTGCGAAATAATAGCACCTGAAAAAAAGATTTAGCCATGTACATGTAATGTATCCTATCTCCCCTTATCCTTGCTTGATTGCGGTTTCAGTCCAAAAAACTTTCGAGCCATTGTTCGTCTGCCTTATTAAGGTCGTTTTGTATTTCATCTATATACACTACTTCGATGACCAACCTTTACAACTTCTACGGTAAGAATATTGTCTTTGATTTTGTAAATAGCACGATAGTCACCGATGCGTATTCTGTATTTTTCAACCGCACCGGACAACTTACGGCAACCAAACGGGCGCGGATTTTTCTCAAGGGATAAAAGGTTATCCATTATTACCTGATAAATATTGTCAGGTAACTTTTCCATCATCTTGTACACCTTTTTCCCGATGATAACATCATACATTGCTTAATCCGCGTTTTTTGTTTTCTTGCTCCATAAATTCACGCAAGGGCATAGTAGGCTCATTTCTGTGCAGCCAAATTGTGAATAAATCCCAATAATCCTCACATCGCTCTAAAAAACGATACCATCCACGGCGGATATTGCCAAAAGAAATGCTGTAGCCGCGTGCTACATCGGTGTAATTTTTGTTCACTGTTGCTTCAATGCTCATATCTCTATATTTTTATGTTCTCATTCGGCGGCAAAGGTAGTAATTTTATTTCAAGAAATGCCAAAACGTTTGCCAATTAAAAAAAAATAAAATTTGTAATTCATTTATATACACTACTTCGATGACCAACCTTAACCACTTTTACCGTTAAAATCTCATCTTTTATGGTATAAAGCACACGATAAACGCCAACTCGAATGCGATATTTATTCTCACTATCAGATAATTTTTTGCACCCAAACGGGCGCGGATTATCAGAAAGTTCCGCGATATGGCTCGTAATGGAATTTCGATAATTTATCTGAATCTTTTTAAGAAACTTTAAAACAGATTGCTCAACGATGACTTCGTACATCTGCTTTATTCATTTTATCGACTTCTTCCATAAATTCACGCAAGGGCATAGTAGGCTCATTTCTGTGCAGCCAAATTGTGAATAAATCCCAATAGTCCTCACATCGCTCTAAAAAGCGATACCATCCACGGCGGATATTGTCAAAAGAAATGCTGTAGCCGCGTGCTACATCGGTGTAATTTTTGTTCACTGTCGTTTCAATGCTCATATCTCTATATTTTTATGTTCTCATTCGGCGGCAAAGGTAGTAATTTTATTTCATGTTTTGCGTACCTCCGCTTCGCTTGTACGGGGTTATCGAAATTTAACGCCTTCCGGCGTAGCATACGGGGCTTATATAATGCATCCCCTTTATCCCATTGATAATAAGAAAAATAAAGGAATGAGGGAGAGGATAATGAGGCTGTCGTTGGCTAGGGCGGCAGCATTATGGTGTATTCGCCTGGTTTTACATACATTATGGCGGCTATGCCTGTTGCAACAAGGCTAACAGCGTATTAGGGTCTTGTCGATTATCCCAAAAAGCAACAATAATTATTGCGGAAGCATTCAATTTATATAAAATTGAAAAATTACCTAATGGCGAAATTCTAACATCTGCAAAATCGGTATTTCTCCCCGCTCGTGGATGAGTTTTCAATACATTGATTACGGCATCTATTTTCAGTTTTACTTTTTTTGAATATTCAGTGCTCTGATTTCGGGCATTCCAGTAGTTAAAAATGTGATTACGCTACTTGATTGCGGTTTCAGTCCAAAAAACTTTCAAAGGAGCCATTGTTCGTCTGCTGTATTAAGGTCGTTTTCGGAAACTAATCGCCCGTTTTGGATGTCGGCTTCACTCATTAGCAGCATCTGTACTTGCTCAAACGACAACTGCACCATGCCGCTCATCGGCTGAGGGAGAACATTATATTCTTGTTTTAAAACTTGTGTTGCAACCATTATCTTATTATTTTTTTTGGCAAAGGTACAACAATTGTTTGAATAAACAAGCATTGCCGCAAAAAAAAATCAGGGCAACCGCATCAAAATTCAGTGATAGCTGCAATTTTGCTTCCGTCTGTTACCCCGTATGGGGTACAATTTCGATAACTCCGTACAAGCGGAGCGCAGTGCGGGGTAAAGTGCACCTCTCCCCCTTCGTTTTCGCCCTGAAAGGGCAACATATCCCAGCCCAACGCATCGCGTTGGGAAATGATGATGAATGATGATGAATGATGATGGACAACATAATGATATAATGCCCTTTCAGGGCGAAAAACACACAAAACCCATTAACCCAACGCGATGCGTTGGGCTGGGATATGTTGCCCTTTCAGG
This sequence comes from Candidatus Symbiothrix dinenymphae, assembly GCA_001417715.1. Lineage (GTDB taxonomy): Bacteria > Bacteroidota > Bacteroidia > Bacteroidales > Azobacteroidaceae > Azobacteroides > Azobacteroides dinenymphae. The sequence goes on along the minus strand of BBRT01000337.1, from coordinate 32,679 downwards.
GCGAAAACGAGGAGAGGGGAGCCATCTACCCCGCACTGCGCTTCGCTTGTACGGGGTTATCGAAATTTAACGCCTTCCGGCGTAGCATACGGGTGGGTTGTCAAATAGATTACAATATGGCAATCCCCATCAAATCAAAAAGATTACCAAGATGGCTAATCATCTTGATAATCTTCGTAAGCTCACTAAAAATCGTGATGCAGACAAGGGAGTTTGCGCGTCAATTACTCAAAAGCATTGTCATTCCAGGCATTTCCTATAAGGAAATCAGACACCTCAACGGAGTAAGACGCATCAGAGTTTTTTAGTACTGCCTTTAAAGTATATTTCTTTGAGGCTGCCAAACCACCAGGGGTTCCCAAACCATTGGACTCCGCTATTTTTGCTGACAAATCGGCTTTGTAAGTAGTAGTAACCCCAGAAACCTCTACTCTAAATTCAACCACACAGGACCCTGGTGCAAGATAGTTGGAGGGAACATCAAAAGGCAACAAGAAAACTTCAAAAATCGCTGAGTCAGCCGCAGCCGGTGTTGGTCCTTTTTTCGTTGCCGTAATATCTACTGATGGGGCACTTGGGGTAGTGAGAGTCGGTATTGCACCTGAAGCGAATGAAATCGTAGCAGCAGTGTTAACCGCAGCGCCGTTCACAACAACCGTTAAATTATTGGGAGGAGTAAAGGGAGGCACTCCGGAGCCAGCACCGCTAGTCACCGTCACAACTAATTTAGCCAACAAATGGTCAAATTTCAGAACAACAGGTGCACCGGCATTGCCTGCTTTGGTATAACCATTACCACTGTTGTCAGCATAAGCAACCATCCAATCCGTCTGTTCAGCAGGAACCGCCAAATTAATACCTGCAGTAATAGCACTAGGACCAGAACTCACTGTTAAGTCTTTTCGCGGATAAATAGCAAGAAAATCGAAAGCTCCTCCGCCAAGCCCCGAGGGATAGACTATCTTGTCGGCGGCGGTAAGAGGTGTAAATGCAACCGTTTTTCCCGGGGCGGCTGCTTTATACGGCCTATCTACGTCGACACCGAAAGTATCCAATGTAGCATGCTTTACCATCGTGATAGCAATTTCATCGGTAGCCTCCCAGGTAACAATGCCGTCGGCCTCCGCTAGTCTTAACCCGCCAAATTCAGCAAGTTTTCCTGAACTGAACTCAATTACGCCATCTCCCACGTAATCGTTGTTTTTGACACCAGGTGTCACTTCATTGTCGTTGTTACTGCTGCATCCTGCGAACAGTAAGGCTGACAAAGCCATAGCACTTAAACTAATTGTTCTCATAAAAAAAAAATTACATTTATATTAAAAAAATTATTATTATTCATTTTATTATAGCACCTCATCCATAGTGCGTTTCATAACCAGCGGATATTTTTCGGGATGGATGAGGCTCTCAATTTCCAAATCCACATCCAAAGCATCCCACCTGATACCGTCATTGCCAAACATTTCAACATTCATAATGTCGTCCAATTTTGCATTGCGAAACCAAGGCAAACGATTGAATGAAAGGAAATAATCACTTCCCGACACCGACACATACATACCGTTTGGCATGATAGCCTGCACATTAACCGATGTGCGCTCTGTACTTTTGTCTAAATTCTTCTTCATCTTCTTTTATAATTTGCAATATTTCATCCACTCCTTAATTACGATGCTTCAATCACCTCCACATATTTACCATAAATCTGTTTAGGCTCTGTTTTGTCCAAATTGAAGTTCTTCATATCATCTGAAATTTTGATACTTTCTGTATATGTAACTGTATCACCTTCTTTTTCGTACTCAATGGTCAATATAGTATCGGGTTTACCCTCAGTGACAATACCTAACAGACAGACTGTGGCTGTCCACCAAGTGTCAGTGCTTGAAAAATCAAAATTAAGTTTAATCTCCTTTTTGTCAGAATGCACACCTGATTTTAAATCCAATTTGGTAGCCACCCCCGAAAGCGTAGCCTTATGTATTTTTCTGATAGAAAACGGTATGAAATCGGGGTTCAAAATAATAGTTAATTTTCGCACATGTTGCTCCATCGTGACAGGGTAAATAGAGTCTTCATCGGCATTGACTCTTTGCCGACACGCGAAGAAGTAACCCACATTATCTGTCGTTGCAGTAACAACTGTGCTGTTCAGCTCAATTCCCTCCGCTACATTATATATCAAGACAGGAACGTCAATTTCGTCCGGAGGGATATATAGCGGCACAACATCAACAGTCCGCTTGTAAGTGGCAGGCTCTTTGTTGTCCATTGCAACAGAATATGTACTTGGCAGAATTTGTGGGTCAATATCCGCCGCCCAACTAATTTTCAGGCGGGGCGATTTAACCATCTCCAGCTCAGCTAAATGCATACACGACATCATTCCCGCTGTCATCGTCATGAGCAGCAGTCCATTAAGCATATATGTACGTCTATACTTCATATTTTAAATCTACTTTCCCCAAATTATTGAGTGGAAACAGCCGCAAAGGTAAGGACAATTTATCGAACCACCAAATATTTTGAATTAAACTTAACTTTTAAACGTTAAATTTTGTTTAAATTAAGGTTTTAAACCTCTGAGAGGGGTAATTATTTTAAAATGAGAAAGTTAGGAAACGCATTGTCATTGCGGGCTAGCCCCGCAATCCCCCGTCAATTCTTCTACCCCGTATGGGGTATAGCCGTCAGGTTAAGGCTGAAAGCCTTGTAGCAATAGCGTAGGGCATCGCCCTACGAAAGATGCCCTCTCCCGCTCGTTTCGCCCTGAAAGGGCATTAGCCGGTGCTATCGCCCTTTCAGGGCTCGCATTCAATACCATATCCTGTCCGTAGGGCGATGCCCTACGCTATTGCTCGAAGGGCTTCACCCTTAACCTGCCGGCTATGCCCATACGGGGTAGTTGGCCACCGTAACATTTGGTGCGGTTGCCCTAAAAAAAATCCCAAAAAAATCACAGTTCAGACAAAAAACACTAACTTTGCAGCCAAAAAGCACGTATGGCACAGACAAAATCTCTTCTGAAAGACAGCGTTATTTATGGCGGCAGCAGCATTTTGCAAAAGATGATGACGTGGCTGATGACCACGCTGCTCACCAACACGCTGTCGCCAACGGAATTTGGCATATTCAACCATGTGTATGCCTACGCCGTTTTGATGCTCGTGTTGCTGACGTTTGGACTGGAAACGGGCTGCTTTCGCTTTGCCAATCAAAAGGATAAATACAATCCGAGCACCGTCTTTTCGACCGCATTGATGATGGTTATGGCGTTCACGGCGGTGTTTTTGTTCATCTTTTTGTTCTTTTTGCCGGACATTCGACCCTATGTGTGGAAAGACCTAATTCCGAGTACTTATCTTCGGCTATTGTTTGTGTTTGTGAGTATGGATGTCGTGAGTGCCATTCCGTTTGCTTACCTGCGCTACAAAAAACGCCCGATAAAGTTTGCCGCATTGAAAATACTGAATGTGGTGTTGTATGTGCTGTTTTGTATCTTCTTTTTGGTTGTATGTCCCTGGTTACAAACGCATTATCCGGCACTTGTAACCTGGTACGACAAGAGTTTCAATGTCGGTTATGTGCTGATTGCCAACCTTTTGGCAACGGGGATAGAAACGGCTTGCTTGTTGCCCGAATTTATCTCAATCCGGTTTCGTTTTGACCGGCAGACGGCGAAAAAACTGTTTGTCTATTCATTCCCCCTGATGCTGATGGGCGTTGCGGGCATGAGCAATCTGGTGGCAGACAAAATTATTTATCCGTTCATTCCGAAGACAAATATCAGTGAATTAGGCATTTACAGCGCCTGCTTCAAGATAGCGCAAATCATGATGATGTTTACGCAGGCGTTTCGGTATGCCTACGACCCGTTTGTGTTTGAAAAAAGCAACGACGCCAAAGCCAAAGAACATTATTCCAAAATAATGACCTGGTTTGTCATCTGCGGACTGCTCATTTTCCTTGTTGTGACGTTTTATTTGGACATTATCAAATATTTCATAGGTCCCGATTTTTGGTCAGGGCTGGACATTGTGCCGCTCATCCTGCTTGGAGAACTGTTTTTCGCCATCTATTACAATCTGTCATTATGGTATAAATTGACCGACAAAACCTACTGGGGCACCACATTGGCGATTATCACCTGCCTGCTGGTAGTGGTCATCAACATCGTATTTGTCCCCATCTACAGCTACCGAGCATGTGCCTGGGCTGCACTCATTGCGAATGGCGTAACCATGCTGCTATCCTATTTCCTGGGGCAAAAATACTACCCCATCCACTACAACCTGAAAACAATAGGCTTCTACTTCGCATTGGCAGCCGCTTTATACGCCATATCACGCCTGGCAGCAATAGAAAATGTATATCAGCACATGGCATTCAACACGCTACTGCTGGCGGTGTATGCAGGTGTGTTGGTGAAGCGGGATATGCCGCTGAAGGATATTCCGGTAATTAATCGTATATTTGCAAAAAAATAAAAGCGTATAATTTTTTTTAGAGTATGGTGAAAAAAAGCAATATTCCACAAAGAACTTGTAATCATGTTGATGTACAAGCATCAGACATAATAGTTGATAACCAACTATATACGGATGTGTGTGCCCTAATCGAAACCACTCGCCAAAGGATTGCGACAACCGTCAATGCCGAAATCTGCATCATGAATTGGCAAATCGGCAAACGCATTAAAGAGGATATACTCCTTAATCAGCGAGCGGAATATGGCAAGCAAGTAGTCAAACAACTCGCTGAAAAACTGACTGACAGATACGGCAAAGGGTGGAGTGACCGAAAACTTTTACATTGTATACGCAGTGCGTATACTTTTTCAGAAGAAGAAATTGTATCCGCAGTGCGGATACAATTTACATGGACACATTTAAAATCTTTAATGTTCATTGACGATGCCCTGAAACGTACATTCTATATGGAAATGTGCCGCTTGGAACATTGGGATACGAGAACTTTGGATAAAAAAATTGACTCGCAACTCTACGAATTAACAGCAATCAGTAAAAAACCGGAAATCATTATCAGGCAAGAACTTGACCGGATAAAAGCCACTAATACACTCACTCCTGATGTTGTCTTCCGCAGTGGTTCTTTTTTGGATGCGCTTGGATTGCCGGATATTTATAGCGAAAAAGATTTAGAAAATTCTATTCTCAATCAGATACAATCGTTCATTAAAGAATTAGGAACGGATTTTGCTTTCCTTGACAGACAAAAACGAATTACGGTTGATTCAACAGACTACTATATCGACCTGCTTTTTTACCACCGAGGGCTGCGCCGCTTGGTGGCAATAGATTTGAAATTGGGAAAGTTCAAGCCGGAATACGAAGGGCAAATGTTGCTTTATCTCCGATATTTGAATAAAAATGAGCGGAGAGCAGGTGAAGAATCACCTATCGGACTGATTCTGTGTTCGGAGGGGAACACGGAACATATTGAGTATTTGATGCTTGACGATAGTGCAATCAAAGTTGCCCAATATTACACCCAACTGCCCGATAAAAAACTATTGAGTGAAAAATTGCAACGTGCGATTGCCATTGCAAGAGAGCATCATTCAGAACAAGAACAAAAAATCAATTTTAAAATAATTTAAATTTATGAAAAAAGATAGTCGTTGTTTAGTTTTTCTTTTTATGTTGCTGACGTCTTTGGCATCGGCAAAGTCGTTGAACATGTTGGGATCCGGATTTGTTAATCCGCCTGATTCCATTCAGATCTTTTCCATTCTGCAACTCACCGCTTTTTCCGTAAATGCCACTGCCAGCAGTAAAATTTGGCTGTTGGCATCACGGTATTTTTCGTAATACTTCACGACTGTTTTGCTTTTTACAGTCAAGTAGCCCGTTTGAAACAAGATAGGAACAATGCCAATTTGACTGATGTCGAATCCAATGAAAGTGGCATCTTCGGCAGCAACCGGCTCCAGCATCGGCATGTCCATCAGGTTGTTCAACTCCGAAAAGATGGATACTTTGGTGAATTTGGAAACGCCCGTCAGGAACACTAATCGCAAATGCTCATCGGCGGGTTTCAACATTCAAAAGAAACTTTTCAACACTTTCCGGTTTGCTTCGGCAACCGGCAAATATGTCAGATGGTCAATAATAGGTTTGTCGTACTCGCCTATCACCACCACCACTTGCTGTCCGGTGGATTGTAAGTCGATAAACGACTGTATGCCTACCGGTAACTGTTTCATAACTCGCAATTATTAAATTATGGCAGCAAAGATAGGCAAAATTATTTATTTCTTAATGCCATTCCTTTAACCGTCAGCAAATATTTTTGACGAGGATGATTAGGCTTTTCGGGGTAAAGAACTTTCACAAGACCGTCTTTTAGTGCCGGAGTAATATAATTTGCCAAGAATGTAGGACGATGTTTTAACCTAACTTTTCCCATCAGCATTTTTAAAGTAAAATGTTCGTTTCCCATTACTGACAACAGAAGTTGTTCTTGTTCGGTAAGTTGTTCGGTAAGTTGTTCGGTAGGTTGTTCGGTAAGTTGTTCGGTAGGTTGTTCGGTAGGTTGTTCGGTAAGTTGTTCGGTAAGTTGTTCGGTAGGTTGTTCGGTAGGTTGTTCGGTAGGTTGTTCGGTAAGTTGTTCGGTAGGTTGTTCGGTAGGTTGTTCGGTAGGTTGTTCGGTAGGTTGTTCGGTAGGTTGTTCGGTACTTGTACGGTTTTCCGCTTGTTTCTCTACTTCTTTAAATTCTTCAGGATATTGTAAGAGCAGGTATCTGTTCTTTAATTCATTCTTTTCTTTCATCAGCAGATTGCGAAAAAAACGTTCCAGATATTCAGGATTACGCTTGATGCCTTTTTGCACATTCTGATAGTTTGCTCGTACCAAAGCATTTCTAAAATACCATGAATGACCGGCAAAGAGGTCGTTCTCTACATCAAATCCCATGGAGCGCAAATACTGAATGGTAAACACGGCAGTTGTTCGGGTATTTCCCTCTGCAAATGGATGTATCTGCCACAGTCCCGATACAAAATCTGTTATATGAGCGGTTATCTGCCTCATATTCAATTCCGTATAGTCGAACGCCTTCTCTTGTTCGATGTCATATTCTATCGCTTTGCGAATGTCCGGGGCAGCCACATACAATACTGTGTCGCCACTAAGCACCCATTCCCGTTTTGTAATATTATAATCGCGAATCTTGCCTGCAAATGTGAATACACCATCAAATATATGCCGGTGTACTGCCGTAAATCCGGCTACGGTGAAGGCAAATGTCCGTTCGCTCAGCAACTTGGTAATATTAGCTGACACTTTGTCTGCTTCTTCGGTGTCGGCAACACGGTTTTCTTTCGATTCATAATAACTTTCAATAAGTTTGCGTACCTCGTCAATTGTAATATCGCCTTCGATATGCTGACGGGCTGTTGCTATTAGATAGTCGGATGGCTTCAAACCATCTACAGCCTGTAGTCCGATAGCAGTCTGCCACGCATAACCTCTTTCTTTCTCTTGAGGTTCGCCCTGCCGAATATATTCTTCAAAATTGCTCATAATTCATTAATTCATTATTTTCTCACTCTTTCTCGCATCTCATTGATGGCAAGCGTTCAAATACGGGTGCAAAAGTACATAATATTTCGCAAACGGTGTTTTCCGGTTAAATCTTTTTCCCTGTGTTATTTTTTATCAATACAATATTTTTTACTACCTTTGCGCCGTCAAAAAGTTGCATTTGTGACTTGAATGTGTGTTTACTATAATAAATAATAAAATAATGTACAGTATGAAAACAAAAAAATGTATTAGTAGGTATTTCGTTCTTTGTCTCACGGCGATGACCCTTTTCAATTTTACGGTCAGTCAGGCTAAAGAGCCTATCAAAGTGCTCATTCTCACGGGACAGAACAACCACTATTGGGAGGACAGCCATCTCATCCTGCAAAAGTATCTCAACGGCAGCGGGCTCTTTGCTGTGGATTTAGCTATCTCTCCTAAGGCGGGTGGGGATATGTCTGCCTTTCGTCCGAATTTTGCGGACTATCAGGCGGTAGTGTTGGATTACAACGGCGATGCGTGGCCGGACGCTACTAATGAAGCCTTTTTAGACTATGTCAAGAAAGGTGGTGGCGTGGTGGTTTACCATGCTGCTGACAATGCCTTTCGCAAGTGGAAGGAATACAATGAAATCACAGGTCTGGGCGGTTGGGAAAATCGCAACGAAACAGATGGACCGTATGTGTATTTCAAAGATGGAAAAGAAGTGAGGGATAACACGCCGGGAAGTGGCGGCAGTCATGGCAGTCAGCACAATTATGTACTGAAACTCCGCAACAAGAAGCACCCCATCGTGAAAGGACTGCCCGATGAGTGGACGCATTGTCGGGACGAACTGTATGACCGGATGCGCGGACCGGCAAAGAACATGACAATTTTGGCAACAGCCTTCTCTGACAAATCCACAGGAGGCACAGGACGCGATGAGCCGCTGCTGATGGTGATACAGTGGGGCAAGGGACGCATTTTCCACACCATGCTCGGGCACGTCGGCAAAGATCCCACCCACCCGGCAGTAGAATGTTCCAGCTTCATCGTCACTTTCCTGCGCGGAACAGAATGGGCGGCTACCGGAAAAGTAACCCAAAAAGTCCCTGCCAATTTTCCCAACGTTCAAATGAAATAAGTCGGGAATTTTGTGATACATAATTAGAAAAATGAAAATTACCCTATTAATCGCGTTTACAGCCATTTCTCTGGTGTGTAGTGCCCGTCCTGCCGATGTTTTTATCGAAGCGGAGAGTTTTGCTGAGAAAGGCGGCTGGGTCGTTGACCAGCAATTTATGGACAGGATGGGCTCACCTTACCTGATGGCGCACGGCATGGGAGTTCCGGTAAAAACGGCTTCGACGCAGGTTATTTTCCCGGAAGCAGGTACATACTATGTATATGTGCGCACCTATAATTGGACTTCTCCATGGCACAATGCGGAAGGACCGGGTAAATTCAAACTGTCGGTCAATGGCAAACAACTCTCTGCTGTATTGGGAGTTAAAGGTTCCGAATGGATGTGGCAGGAAGCGGGAAAAATCTCCATAAAAAACGAACAGGCTACGTTGGCATTGCACGACCTCACCGGCTTCAACGGACGCTGCGACGCGATTTATTTCACAACCGAACAGGGAGCAGTACCGCCTTCCGATGTGAAAGCACTGGAAGCCTTCCGGCGAAAAGCCCTGCAACTGCCCGACACGCCTCCGACGGCAGGAACTTACGATTTGGTCGTAATTGGCGGCGGCATTGCAGGTATCTGTGCGGCAATATCTGCCGCTCGTCTGGGTTGTAAAGTGGCGTTGATTAACAACCGTCCGGTGCTGGGCGGAAATAACAGTTCGGAGATACGTGTCCATCTGGGCGGACGGATTGAAGCCGCCCCTTATAAAGAATTGGGTAATCTGCAAAAAGAATTTGGACCCACCCGTGGCGGAAACGCGCAACCGGCCGCGCATTACGAAGATGCTCAAAAAGCGGAAGCCGTAGCCAAAGAAAAGAACATCACGCTGTTTTCCAACTATCACGTTTCAGGTGTCGAAATGGATGGACAGAAGATTCGCGCCGTCATCGCCAAACACATTGAAAACGGGACAGAACAGCGATTCTGCGCACCGGTCTTCGCCGACTGTACGGGCGATGGCACGGTGGGTTATCTGGCCGGTGCCGACTACCGCATGGGGCGCGAATCAAAAGCCGAATTTGGAGAATCCACAGCCCCCGACAAAGCCGATAAACTGACCATGGGTGCTTCCGTGCAATGGTATTCGGTGGATAACGGTTCATCATCGGGCTTCCCTTTTTTCAACTACGGCATTACGTTCAACGACAAAAGTTGCGAAAAAGTCACGATGGGAGAATGGACATGGGAAACCGGCATGAACGTTGACCAGATTAAAGATTTTGAGCGTATCCGCGATTACGGACTGATGGTTGTCTATTCCAATTGGAGTTTTCTGAAAAACAACCTGAAAGAAAACAGTCAGTTCCGAAACCTGAAACTCGGTTGGGTGGCGTATGTATCGGGAAAACGCGAATCGCGCCGTCTGATGGGCGATTACGTTATGAAAGAGGACGATATCCGCAAAAATGTTGCGCACGAAGACGGAACAGCCTCAACGACCTGGTCGATAGACTTGCATTATCCCGACCCGAAGAACACGGAAAACTTCCCCGGCGCCGAGTTCAAATCCATTGCCAGGCATATCAACATTTACCCCTACCCTATCCCTTACCGCTGTCTGTATTCGCGGAACATAGACAATCTGTTTATGGCTGGTCGCAACATCAGTGTAACGCACGTCGCACTGGGCACTGTCCGCGTGATGCGCACCACCGGCATGATGGGTGAAGTAGTTGGCATGGCGGCATCGCTGTGCAAACAACACGGCATACAGCCCCGCGGCGTTTACCAATCTCATCTGGATGAATTGAAAGCACTGATGCAGGAAGGCGTCGGGCAGAAAGGACTGCCCAACAATCAGCACTACAACGAAGGCGGCACGCTGACGAAACCACCTGAAATGAAGAACTAAATTTTCTGATTTTATTTTCTCTTTTTTTTTCTATTAAAAAATTATTTACTAACTTTGCGGGCTGAAACAATGAAATAAAAAGACATACAAATATGCAACATGAAATGATTATGGCGGGATTTGGCGGACAGGGTGTCCTTTCGATGGGCAAAATCATTGCCTATTCCGGTTTGATGGAAGGTCAGGAAGTCGCTTGGTATCCCTCGTATGGACCGGAGCAGCGTGGCGGCACAGCCAACGTAACCGTTATTTTGAGTGATGAACGCATTTCATCGCCCGTTCTCAACGAATACGACATCGTCATCGTGCTCAGCCAGCCCTCATTGGACAAGTTTGAAAAAACCGTCAAAAAAGGAGGCATCCTAATCTTCGACAACAACGGCATCGCTCAAAAACCGACCCGCAAAGACATCCAAGTGTATGAAATAGACGCGGTAAACACTGCCAACGCCGAAGGATTGGGCAAAGTCTTCAACATGATGGTGCTCGGAGGCTTGCTGAAAATAGTCCCGATGGTGAAACTCGAAAGCGTCTTTGCCGGCTTAAAAAAATCCCTCCCCGAGCGGCATCACAAATTCCTGCCGATGAACGAGAAAGCCATTGTGAGAGGAATGGAGTTGATAAAAAAATGCTAACAAGCGTCAGCACCGGCTCCATAGTTGCGCCACTTGGCAATCAATTGCGACATATCTTCGGGAATTTCGCTGTCCAAATAAACCGCTTCGCCGGTGCGGGGATGCACAAATCCCAATGTTTTGGCGTGTAGAGCCTGCCGTGGGCAAAGGTCGAAACAATTTTGGATGAATTGCTTGTACTTGCTGCCCTCCACACCGCGCAAAATTTCATCGCCACCGTAGCGGGCATCGTTGAACAGCGTGTGACCGATGTGCTTCGCGTGCACACGAATTTGGTGTGTACGTCCGGTTTCCAATCGGCATTCGATGAGCGTGACGTAACCAAACCGTTCAAGCACCTTGTAATGCGTCACAGCGGGCTTTCCGTCCTCCGAATCGGGTGGAAAAACCGTCATCAGTAGCCTGTCTTTCGGGTTGCGTCCGATATTGCCCTCGATGCGCCCTTCATCGTCCTTCACATTGCCCCAAACCAATGCCCAATAGAGCCGTTTGGTCGTTTTGTTGAAAAACTGCGTGCCGAGATGCGTCTTCGCTTCGGGATTTTTTGCCAGCACGAGCAGTCCTGACGTGTCTTTGTCGATACGGTGCACCAAACCCAGCCGTGGGTCAGTGGTGTGATACTGCGGGTCGTCTTTGAGATACCACGCAACGGCGTTAAGCAACGTACCTGTGTAATTGCCATGTCCGGGATGCACCACCAATCCGGACGGTTTATTCACCACGAGCACATCGTTGTCTTCGTAGGCTATATTAATAGGTATGTTTTCGGGAAGAATATCCACTTCGCGGTGCGGGCGGTCGAGCACAATGGTCAGAACATCCAGCGGTTTCACCCTGTAATTCGACTGAACAGACTTGTCGTTGGCGAGAATATAACCGGCTTCGGCAGCCTGTTGAATGCGGTGGCGGGAAGCCCCCGTGAGGCGGTCAACCAAAAACTTATCCACACGCAACAAGGCTTGACCTTTGTCGGCAGTGAACCGAAAGTGCTCATAGAGTTCCTCTTCCTGTTCGTCCTGCTCATCCATATTTTCCGGTTGGCTGCTCAATTTTTTTTCAATTAGTCTGCCCCGCTGCTCACCAGCAAAAAAAGCGGTGTATCGCCCGTGATGCGCTCGCCTCCGTGCACCGTTTGCCCGTGTGCATTTTGCAGCCCCAGCACCAGATTTTGATAGGCACCGCGCACTTTTTTGATGCTAACGCGTTCAAAACCAATGGATTTGAGCATTGCCGAAGCCTGTCGTTGGGATATATCCTTGACTTCGGGAATGGTCAGCAAAAGGGCGGCATGCGAATTGATAGTCAGAAAGATGGTTCGCCCTTCTTTCACCTCATTGCCCGCCGGCGGAACCGTTTCCAAGATAGTGCCGGCACGCTTTTGTCGCACAAAAGCAGAATCCACAACCACGCCATGCAACTCTTTTTTATCAAAAAAAATCCGTGCTTCGGACAAAGAAAGCCCTTTCACGTCGGGCACCACCACCTGCTGCCCATGGTGTGTGTAAAGATTTAACCACTGCTGGACAACAAAAACAAACACCAGAACGACGCCCAGTGCCAACAAGAAGTTTTTAAGCAATATGCGACCAAAAGGCTCCTGTTTCATCCGGTTTAGCCATTATACTCGTCAGAGACGGATAATTTTGTTCTGCCTTTTGCTCGACGCGAAGCCAATACACGGCGACCGTTAGCCGTTTCCATTCTGCTGCGGAACCCATGTTTGTTTTTCCGCTTTGTGTTAGAGGGTTGAAAAGTCCGTTTCATGCCTGTCTATTTTTATTTAATTTTTATTTTTTGCTTTCGGGCGGCAAAGGTATGAAAAAAAAATGAATAAAAAAAATAGGCTGAATTTTTTTTATCAAAAAAATGTTCTTTTGTTATTGTTTTTATGTAACTTTGCAGCCGATTCAATAACAACAAACGTATGAACAAAGTAATTACATTCATAGCAATGTTGCTGTTCATGTGTAGCACAGCACTGGCGCAAACATACAGCGGCGGCTCCGGCACGGCAACCGACCCATATCGCATTTCTTCCAAAACCGATATGGAGGCTTTGGCTACGGCTGTCAATGGCGGAAATGCCTATGTCGGCAAACACTTCCGGTTAACTGCTGATTTGACAGGTATTACAACTATGATCGGCAGTGAACCTAAACCTTTTTCCGGAACGTTTGATGGTGGGGGGCATGAGGTGAATGTAAATATAAATGCGACTACCCCTGCTGATAAGGTTAGTGGTGTAGGATTGTTTGGTTATATTAAAGGTGCCGTTGTCAGAAATTTAGGAGTTAACGGTAGTGTAAGTGGCAGTGGCAGTGGACTGCGAGTGGGTGTCGGCGGCATTTGCGGTGTGGCGGAAACGAGTAATATTTCGGAATGCTATAATGTATGCCGTCCTTCCTGGACCTCATCTTCTTCCACCTCTGCTTATATTGGTGGCATTTGTGGCTATCTTTACTCCGGTAGTAGCATGCAAAATTGCTACAATGTGGGTCTTGTTTCTGTGAGTCATGGTCATTTGGCTGGCGGCATTTGCGGCTATTTGCATCATAGTACAATTCTAAATTGTTATAATGTAGGCGATATTACGGGAATGGTAGACGATGCATTTAGGACTGCTAGTGTCGGCGGCATTTGCGGAGGAAGTTATTACACATGCCGTATATCAAACTGTTTGACGGCTAAATCAAATATTAGTGCAGTTGCCGACAGTAGCAGAAGAATAATAGGCAGTTTTAAGGATGAATTCACCACCATTACATCATGTTATGCCAGCCCGGATGTGTTGGTTAATGGCAGTCCGGTGACCACCTCAAATGGCAATACGTCCAAGGATGGTGCAACTACGGATTTGTCTAATTTCCAATCCCAATCACCAAACTGGATTTCCACCACTTTGGGGTGGGATTTTTCTACCATTTGGGAGATGCCTACTAATACTGCCGGTGTCACACACGGACTTCCAATACTCAGAAAGCCATGTTACAATGTGGCAAAGAGTGGCACATTCACCAAAAATAATTGTGGCACCGGCTACACCGGTTCAAGTGTAACTTATACCGTTCCTGAGGGACGTTATTCCTCTACCAGTAGTCAAGCTACTGCTGACAATCAAGCCCAAGCAGATGTTAATGCTAATGGTCAAGCGTACGCTAATGAGAATGGGACTTGTACGCCAATTCCCTACACCATCTCTTACGAGAATTTGGAGGGTGCAACACACAGCAACCCTACAACATATACGATAGAAAGCTCAACCATTACCCTATCACCTCCGGGCAACAGAGTATATTACACATTTGATGGTTGGGAAGAGGGCAACACCATATCAAACGGTAGCACCGGCGAGAAAACTTTCACGGCAAAATGGGTAGAAAAAATTGTAACCGTTACACCTAACGAGCTGAGCAAGATATATGGTGACGCCGACCCGGTTCTGACCTACACTCGCGAAATCACCTCCGGTGGTGGGAACCTCAGTGCTGTTAACTTTACAGGTGCACTTACCCGCGATGCAGGCGCAAATGCAGGACAATATATTATCAGGGAGGACGGTTTGAGTTCAAACAACTACCGTATTAGTTTTGTTGAAAACAAAAAATTTACGATTACCCCGAAAGAGGTAACCATATCAGGATATTCAGTCAACAACAAAGACTACGATGGCACCACAACAGCCACAATTACAGGAACTTACACTGTTGCCGGGAAGGTAGGTTCGGATGATGTAGGAGTATCAAACGGCACAGTTGCGTTTGCAGACAAAAATGTGGGCACGGGTAAAACGGTTATATTCAGCGGTTTCGCGCTCACAGGGGCGGCGATGGACAACTACACGCTGCAAGCACAGCCCGGCGGTGCAGCAACGATTAACCCGAAAGAGGTAACCATATCAGGATATTCAGCCAACAACAAAATCTACGATGGCACCACAACTGCCACAATTACAGGAACCTACACTGTTCCCGATAAAGTAGGTTCGGATGATGTAGGAGTATCAACCGGAACGGTTGCTTTTGCAGACAAAAATGCGGGCACGGGTAAAACGGTTATATTCAGCGGTTTCACGCTCACAGGGGCGGATAAGGGCAACTATACGCTGCAAGCACAGCCCGGCGGTGCAGCAACGATTACCCCGAAAGAGGTAACCATATCAGGATATTCAGCCAACAACAAAATCTACGATGGCAACACGACTGCCACAATTGCAGGAACCGGCACTGTTGTGGGGAAAGTGGGTTCGGATGATGTAGGAATATCAAACGGCACGACAGTTTTTGCAGACAAAAATGCGGGCACGGGTAAAACGGTTATATTCAGCGGTTTCACTCTCACAGGCACGACTGCGGGCAACTACACGCTGCAAGCACAGCCCGGTAACACAGCAACGATTAACCCGAAAGAGGTAACCATATCAGGATATTCAGTCAACAACAAAGACTACGATGGCAGCACAACTGCCACAATTACAGGAACCTACACTGTTGTCGGAAAAGTAGGTTCAGATGATGTAGGAGTATCAAACGGAACGGTTGCTTTTGCAGACCAGAACGCGGGCACGGGTAAAACGGTTATATTCAACGGTTTTGCTCTCACAGGGACGACTGCGGGCAACTACACGTTGCAAGCACAGCCCGGCGATGCAGCAACGATTAACCCGAAACCGGTAACCATATCAGGAACATCAGCCGACAGCAAAAACTACGATGGCACCACCACCGCCACCATTACAGCATCCGGCACTGTTGTTGGCACAGTAGGCTCGGATGATGTAGGCGTAGCAAACGGCATGGCTACTTTTGCAGACAAGAATGCGGGCACGGGTAAAACGGTTACATTCAGCGGTTTCGCGCTCACAGGGGAGGATAAGAACAACTACACGCTGCAAGCACAGCCCACCGCCGTAACGGCAACGATTAACAAGGCACCCCTCACGGTGAGTTCGGCTGCGATTATCACAAAATATTACCAAGTCAGCACAAACGCCGCCGTTTCCTCCGTCACATTTGACGGACTGCAAAATGGAGAAAACTTGCTGATGATTACAGACTACACCGCTGCCGCTACGTTCGACAGCAAAGATGTGTCAGGCACAACCCAGCCGGTAACTCTGACGCATGTCACGCTTAAGGCAAATGCCAAGACTAACAACTACACATTGAGCACTTCCTACCCTGCGGCACGCGGCACAATCAGGCCCCTAACCGTAACCCTCACGGGCATTTCTGCCAACAACAAACTGTACGATGGCACCACAGCAGCCACTTACAACGGTACGCCGACTCTCAATGGCGTGATTGCGGGTGATGATGTAAGCATAAATGCCACAAGCGTTGAAGGCACTTTTAACAGCAAAGATAAAGGCACGAATAAACCGGTTACATTTAGCGATTTTGTGCTCACCGGTGCGCAGAGTGGCAATTATCAGCTATCTCTTTCCAATTTTCGTCCTACGGCGAATATTTCTGCCGCCCCACTCATCCTGACGGGGGCTACGATTGCCCCCAAAACTTACGATGGCACCACAACCGCCACCGTTAATGCGTTCACACTGAGCGGGTTTGTATCCGGTGACACACTGTTGCCCAATGACTGCGCCACCATTACCGCAGCCTTCACCACCAAAGACAAAGGCACGGGCAAGCCGGTAAACCTGACCGTCATCAGGTTCAAACCGGGCATTGCCGACAATTACGCATTGAGCGGACTGCCGGTTGCGACAAGCGGCGATATTAACCCCAAGCCGGTTACGCTCACGGGCATTTCAGCCAATGATACGGTTTACAACGGCACCACAGTTGCCACTTACAGCGGCACGCCGACGATTGCAGGCAAAATAAACGGCGATGATGTGTCGGTGGATGCCACAAACATAACAGTTGCATTTAATGACAGCACCGCAGGCACTCAGCCGGTTACCTTTGCCGGCCTCACGCTGGCAGGTGCGCAAAAGGACAATTACGTCCTGACCGCTCAGTCCACCCATTCGGCAACAATCCGGAAAAAGCCCGTAACGGTCTCCGGCATTTCAGCCTGCGACAAAGTATATGATGGCGATACCATCGCCACAGTGCTGTATGGAGCGGTTCTGATAGACGGTATAATTCCGTTGGACGACGGCAAAGTGGAAATAGATATCACCACCGGCACGGCAGCTTTTGCCGACAAGAACGTGGGCACGAAAAAACCGGTTAAATTCAGCGAAATCACGCTCACCGGCACGGCAGCCAAGAATTATGAGCCAACGCAGCCCGACGATACAGTCGCCGCCATTACCCGCCGACCGGTAACTATCGCCGCCATTTCATTTGCGGACAAAGTTTACGATGGCACCACAACAGCCACAGTGGATAATGCCGCAGTGGATATTGATAATAAAGTGCCGGGGGATGACTTAATCCTATTGGATGCTTCGGCTGCTTTTGCCGACAAAAATGTGGGCACACGGTCGGTTACATTTGCCGATTTCACGCTCGGCGGCACGGAAAAAGACAATTATGAGTTGATGGCTCAGCCGGCTGATGTCGTAGCCACCGCCGCGATTACACCCAAGCCGGTTACGCTCACAGGTTTTTCAGTCGATAGCAGAACTTACGATGGCACTACGAACGCTACCTTTAGCGGTACGGGCAATGTCGTTGGCATAGTTGAGGATGTCGGCGATGTGGTAACTGTGGAAAAAGGCACAGCGGCTTTTGCCGATAAAAATGCAGGACCGGACAAACCGGTCATATTTGACGGCTTCGCGCTCGCCGGTGCGCACAAAGATAATTACGAATTGGCAGCACAGCCTGTCGCTACGGCAACAATCACCCCTTTGCCTGTCGTGGTCACGCCGAACGATAATCTGAGTAAAACTTACAACACCGCCGACCCGCCGCTGACTTACACTTACAGTCCGGATCTGCTCGATGAGGAGGACCATTTTAGCGGCGTGCTCTCCCGCACCTCCAACGAAAAACCGGGGACGTATCCCATCAATCAAGGCTCACTGACTGCCGGCGGCAACTACGCTATCAGCATTGCAAATAAAGTCTTCACCATCATCCCGAAGAGCATTACCGCTTCAACGGTGACGGTGGCAAGCATCGCCGCTCAAAAGTACACCGGCAAAGAAATCAAACCGCTACCTAACGTGGTGGACGGCGGTCGCCCACTCACAATCAACACGGACTACACTCTAAGTTACAGCAACAACACAAACGAAGGGACAGCCACCGTAACCATAAACGGCAAAGGCAATTACAAAGATTCCCGAACGGTGGAATTTGAGATAACCACCAACACGGGCGGCAACACAGGCGGCTCAGGCGGCAACACAGGCGGCACAGGCGGCAACACGGGTGGCTCTGGCGGCAATACAGGTGGCAATACCAACGGCCACGCGATAGCTGTGTCAAATGCCGACAGCATCGGTACAGGCTATTACCTGGCACATTGTGAGGCTTTGGAGTCTGTTGTAACGGTTACGACCAAGACCGCTTCCACCGTATTGCACGAAGGTGTAAAAGGGAATCGCTTCACGGTTGATATTAGCAGAGGCGGACGTCATGTGGTCAAATACAGTATTGTAATCGCAAGAGACACAGCCAATTACAGTCTGACCATCGAAAGCCGAGCAGCGTTTGAGGATGTCGTGTCCATCCGGTACAACAATCTGCTGCTCGTAAAGGCAAACACCGGCTACGGTATAGTAGGTTGCGAATGGTATAAGGCGGACAGCAATGGCAAATGGGAGAAATTATCCTCCGAATTGTCCTATTCAGCAGGCAACAAGCGCACAGATATATTGGATGCCACCGCCGAGTATAAGGCACGCCTCATCACCGCCTCAGGCGACACCGTGGAAACATGCCCGTATTGTCAGGAACGCACCCGCACCACACAAATTGGCGCAATAGAGGCACCTCCCCTGAAAGTATATCCCAATCCGGTGCATGGCGGTGATTTCATCACCATCGAAGGCGTTCCGGAAGGTGTTACAAACATCACAATCTATGATTTAAACGGTCGCGCGGTGTCAACATTACCGGTAGAGGCGTGGCGTGCCACGACTCCGCAACCATCCCCGCAACCGCCCCTACAATCATCCCCGCAATCATCCCTACAACTACCGATACCAACCACACGCGGTGTCTATCTTGTGCGGATTGGGGAGAAATTGCTGAAAGTGGTGGTGGAATGAAAACAAATGAACAATCGCGTTTTATGCATATTGCTTTTCGTCATGGTTGGAATTGGTTCGGCACGAGCGCAGAACACACCGATACCGACCAAGACCGTTGCGGGGGTAGTACTGGATAAGGACACGAGGAGGTTCATAAGTGGCGTTTCGGTTGCAGTGAAGGAACATCCTTCTATCATAGGCACTACTGATGCAAAAGGCGCGTTCTCAGTGAGCATACCCGGCTCGTCAACCCGTTTGCGTTTCACACATCCGGATATGAAAGATGCCGAGGCGGTTATTGTGCCGCGCATGAGGGTTGAGATGAGCAAGCCGTTTGTTCCCCACGAATTTTCTATCCACGCAGGAGTCGGACTTTCGCCACTGTGGAATTATTCCTCCAACATGGGCAACTATGAAAGCAGTATCGGTATCGGGTGTGATGTGGGAGTGGGTTACACCTACTTTTTTACGAGGAAATGGGCTATATCGAGCGGCGTAGGTGCAGCCTTCTTCATAAACAAATACGCCTACGACCAGCCGGAATGGAGTGGCAACTATGACCACTATAAAGTTTACGATGGGGAAAGTGATGTTTATTTTAGCTACAAAATCAAAGGTTACACCGAAACGCAGCGAATAGTCTTGCTCACTATCCCGCTGATGGTTCACTTTGAAACACGCGCAACAGCAACAAGCAGGTTTTACGCCGCACTCGGCGGTAAAGTCGGCACGCTTGGCTCCATCTACTACGAAAACAGCCTAAACGAATTGGTTACAAGAGGCAAAGATATTTCGAGCAAACCACCTGCGGAAGATGATTCGAATGAATTAGAATACATCACTCGTCCACTTCGCGGCTTTGGCACATTTAATCCGCAAGGGAGTTCCGGCAGCATCAAAAAGCTGAACCTCGCCCTTTTTGCCTCCGCCGAAGTGGGCATGAAATGGGCGTTGACCAACGAATTGTCGCTCTACACAGGAGCCTACATAGACTACGGGTTAAACAACATTTTACAGGACGAAAACAAATCCCCGTTCATCACTTACAAACCCCCTATTCCTGAGCCGGATGAATACATCTACGACCCACCCACAAGTATGTTGTCAGCCCAAAAAGCAGACAACACGCCGTTTGTTGACAAAGTGGCACCGGTTTCCACAGGCATACGCCTCACACTGGCATTCAACAAAAAGCCCTCAAAAAAGTCGAAAGTTCCATTCAATGCGGCTGACAACCCTGCTATTCCGCCGGTTGCCCAACCCAATCTGCCGGTTGACAATTCTCCCGACACAAGCAGAATTATTCGGAGGCGCAGAACTCAGGTCAGTTCGCAGCGTATGGAAGAGGTGACAGACAAGCAACGGCTGCAGCGACCAATCAATTTTGAATTTGACCGGAGCGACTTGATACCTGACAGTAAAGAAGCATTGGAGGCAGAAATAATCGACCTCAAACAGCAGTTGGAAGAAAAAATACGCATCTTAAAGAAATACCCCAACTGGAAAATACGCATCGAAGGGCACACCGATGATATTGGCAGTTCGGAACGCAATACGATTCTGGGCAAGGAACGCGCCGAAACAGCGAAAAACTATATGCTCGAACGAGGCATCCCTGCCCAAATGATTACGGAAACGGTCAGCAAGGCAGCCACAGAGCCTCTCGTCCCCAATACCAGCGAAGAGAATAGGCAAAAAAACAGACGGGTGGTGATTGTTGTGATTGGAGAGTGAAGGGGTATTGCTGTCCCTAACGGGACAGCAATACCTCCTAACTCTTCACTCTTCACTCAATTTTTCAGGCTAAATCTTTTTTTCAGGTGCTATTTTTTGCAAACGGTGTTTTGTCCCGCAGGGACAGCACTTTATTAACCGTAGACTTCAGTCTACGGGAGTGACGGAGCCACCGCCTCCCCCAAGTCCCGCATGGGACGACACATTATTATACCGTAGACTAAAGTCTACGGTTAATATAGTGCTGTCCCTGCGGGACAAAACGAGCCGCACAGTTCTGTCCATAATGGGACTGCGCTCCGGGCAAGTAAAAATAGCACCTGAAAAAAAAATTTAGCCTTGCAAATTTTTTTTGGAAGAAATCAGAAAAAAGCACTAACTTTGCGGTCTTAAAAAAAAGAAAATGGATAAAGTGGCAGGTTTTGATTTGAACATTTCAAATTGGCAGCAATTGTTGGACACGTTTTTGAGGGAAACCTTGCATTTAGGTTTCAAAATTGTTGTTTGTATTGCTCTCTATATTGTTGGGCGTAAGCTGATTAAATGGCTTGATGCGATGATAAAACGGCTGATGACAGCCCGACGATTCGACCAATCCGTTTCTTCTTTTTTGCGCAGTTTGGTCAATGTATTGCTGACGGTTGCCATGCTGATGGCGATAATCAATTTTTTAGGCATCAGCACCACCTCGTTTGTAGCTTTGCTGGCGTCGTTTGGCGTGGCGGCGGGTATGGCGATGAGCGGCACGCTGCAAAATTTGGCGGGTGGCGTGATGATTTTGCTGTTTCGTCCGTATGATGTGGGCGATTACATTGCTGCACAGAGTTTTGAGGGCACGGTCAAAGCCATTCAGATATTCAACACGGTCATTATCACGTCCGACAATCGCACGGTGTTTATCCCCAACGGCATTCTAAGTGCCAATACGATAGTGAATTACACCCATCGGGAAAATCGCCGCGTGGAGTGGACGATTGGCGTGGATTATGGCACCGATTATGATGAAGCCAAGGCGATTGTGCAAGCCATTTTGAAAGGCGACAAACGCATCTTGAACGACCCGACTCCAATGGTTGTCGTTAAACAGCTGAACGACAGCTCCGTAGATATGCTAATTCGCGCATGGGTAGCCAAAGACAACTATTGGGATGTTTTTTACCACATCAACGAGCAAATATATAAAACATTCACAGCCAAGCACATAAACATCCCATTCCCGCAAATGACGGTACATTTGGCGGAGAAAGGTTAAATCGGTGTCTGAACAATCACTATTCCGACATCCAATACCGAACGCCTACCTCAAATGTCATAGAGCCACTCGTGCCGATATTTGGAGCCCAAGCCCCGAAAACCTCCAACTTTTCTTTATAAATCCATGATAAGCCTATTGGCACGCGGATTCCTCCGCCAAACTTTGTCCGACTATCTTCGCCGACACCACTAAAAGTAACCCCCGCGTAGGCACCAATCCCCAGATACCAGCCCAGATTTATCTCTTCCTCAAAAGTTTTGTCCAGCAAATAATAGTCGCCGGAAACACCGACATTCAGCCAATTGTTCTTTTTAAGCCCTAAACTGACATCCCAAAAGATGGGAATTTTAGGGGCTTTAAAACTAATGCCGGGACCACCAAAACTCTCAAACCCATCCCAAGCAAAACCATCGTGCCCATGCACGCCAACAGCCCAAACATCCGTTCGATGGTGCGATTGAGCCACAAGCACAACCGGACAAAACACCAAACTCAAAACCAAAAAACCCGCGAAAATCCGTCTAATTTGCATAATGTATATAATTTATAAATTTGTACAAAGTGTAAATTTCTCATCCTGTCAATCCTAAAATCCGGCAAATCCTGATTCAGACAAAAATCACCGAATAAAACTCATAAACACCTTCTCCTCCCCCTTAGGCTCAATCGCCGCACTTTGCGCCCGCATCTTCAGCATCCAAGCCATATTTTTGCCCAGCAACTGCATAATTTGGTTGCCCTCAGCATCTTGTGCCGCTTCACCGGGCGCACGACCATGAATCACATTCCAATAATTGGCAGTCGACACCAACATTTCCGACACGGTGAGGTAGTGATTGAGGGCGTTGAACGTCATGCTGCCTCCGGTGCGGCGAACGGCAACCACCGATGCCCCCACTTTGTGGCGAAACCAGCCGCCATTGGCTGAGGCAACGTAAAACGTGCGGTCTAAAAAGCATTTCATCGTGCCCGCGATGCCGGAATAATACACCGGCGAGCCAATAATAATGCCGTCGGCGGCTTTCATTTTCGGGAGCACTTCGTTCACAATATCGTTTGTGATAGCGCATTTGCCATCTTTCCTTTCGCCACATTTGCCGCAAGCGATGCAGCCGTGGACGGGATTGCCGCCTATTTCAACGATTTCAAACTCGATGCCCTCTGCTTGAAGGGCTTTGCCGACTACACCCAATGCGTAGGCTGTGTTGCCGCTCCGGTGCGGGCTTCCGTTTAGTGCGATTACTTTCATAATTTTGAAAAATGTTTAATTCAGGGCGGCAAAGGTACAATTTTTATTTCAAAAATCATCCAAATCTGGAAAATCATATTAAAATCACAGTTCAGACAGAAAAAATCCCCACCTCGCGGCAGGGATTTCCTGAAAAGAGCGTAGCTGGCTTAGAATAAATAGCCTACAGTGATGGCAATGTTGCTATTGCCACCGTCCTTACCTTCGTTCGCAACATTCGTCAAGCCGATGTTGTATTGGGCTTTGGCAAAGATGCTCCCAAATTGATAACCCGCACCGATGTTTAAGCCAAAATCCAATGGATTGAGCGTCTTATCTGAACCAAATTCCGCTCCATCGTCACTGCTGGTAATTCCATAACCTATGTATGGACCGGCAAAAACGAGAACTTTGGAATTGTCATTAACCGCAATTTTGTACATTGCGTTAATCGGCAATTGCAAGTAGCCCAACGTGATGGCGTCACCCATTACCGGAGCCGCCCCTTTTTGAGTGAATAATAATTCGGGGACAATAGAAAAACTTTCGGTAAGTGCAACATCAGCAACTGCACCTACTTGAAATCCTATCGTGGACACCATGCCTTCGCCGAGATCCCCTGAAAAACTTGGGAGATTCAACCCGGCTGTAACGCCAAATTTCAACTCCTGCGCGTTCACACTTGCTACGCTAACCAAAGCGATAGCTGATAAAAATACAATTTTTTTCATGTTTAAAATTGTTTTACGTCCGCTCCTTAGACGGACAATTAAATTACTAAAATTAAAATTCCTACTCTGTGAGGCTTTGTAGGGCTTGCCCCATTTTTATGTCAGTTGTTTGGTCAACCTATTTGTCCTTCCTCACCATACGCAACATAAAAAAAGCGCGGACAAAACTCTAAGTTTTTTTATCCGCCTTATGAGGTCCTAGACTACCTGAATGATCAGATAAAATGAGTTAGTCCAAGCCCCGAAGGGTGAACGTCGTCACTTTAGTCTTTACCATTCGTTAGAAATTGTCTAGATTTCATAAGGCAAGAATCAAGCTAAACGCTTTTTCCAATCTTAAAATGTGCGTATTACCGCTGTCATGTCATCATAATCTCCTATAATTTAACGAGTTAATCACGTCCGTATTCGCTCATTCATTCGAGCCAATATTCGGTCCGACATTTGCTTGTTCATTGAACTTAGCGCAAACTCGGGCGCAAAGGTAAGCATTATTTTTGAATTAAAATTCGCATTTATTGGTTGTCGAAGTTAAACTATGTTAAAATATTTGCTATCGCATACAGCGGGTACACGCGGATATTATCGTAGGTTGCAAAATTTTCGAGCGAAGTTCGGATGCCGTATTCCGACTGTTTTTCTTTCAGAAACTGCCACATACTTTGCATTTTGCCGGTTTTGCCCGATTTCACTTCTATTGGAATGATTTTATCGCCCACTTGCACCACAAAATCCACTTCGGCACGGCTGTTTCGTTCTTCGCGTGTCCAATAGAAAAGTTGCGTCTGCTCATAGCACGAAGCGGCTTTCAGCAGTTCCATACCGACAAACATTTCGGCGATGCCACCCTTGTTGATGGTGTCAAAATCATCGTTCAGCAAAATATCCGACAGTTTTAAGCCAAGCAATCGCTGAAAAACGCCGGTATCAAGCAAAAACATTTTGCGAAATTTCGGATTGATTTCCGAGCCGAGTGGCAGTCCGTTTGCCGAAGTGTGCGTTGCCGGAACCACCAACCCTGCCATTGCAAGCAGTTCTGCAGCGTGTTTTATCTGAAACGTCGAAAAAAACTGCTCCTTGTCGGTATAAACAAATTTGTTGCCCATTTGCCGAACTATGCTGTCGAGAGCCGCTGATATTTGCAAAGTTGGCACACGCTTTTTGTACTTTGCAAAATCGTTGCGCAAAGACACTATCAAATCATCAAGTACCCGTTGGCATTTCAGCAAGTTCTTTTCCGTCACATAACTTGCCACCGTTTCAGGCATTCCGCCGATAAGCAAAAATAATTTTAGCAAATAGAGTGCTTTGTTGTGCAACACATCATCGAGCGGATTTTCTATATTTGCCTTTTTTATGGCATTTAATAGACCCGTATTGCCATTTGCCTGCAAAAATTCGGTAAAAGAAAATGGATACATAAACAGTGAGCGAATTCTGCCAACGCCGAACGATGGAATTTCTTCGATTGCAAATTCGAGCAACGAACCGGCAGCCACAACGTGCAATTCAGGAAAATCTTCGCAGAAAAAACGCAACGAAGAAATGGCAGGCAAGCAACTTTGAATTTCATCAAGGAACAGCAACGTTCGCCCCGCCTCAATCGGCACATCGAAAGCGGCAGTAAGTTTTTCGCACAAATATTGCGGCGACAAGTTCCCTTCTTCAAAAATTTGCCGCGCTTCTGCATTTCTTTCAAAATTTATTTCCAAAAAATGCGGGAATTTCTGTCCCAGATTTCTGACGGCAGAAGATTTTCCAACTTGCCTTGCACCACGCAATAAAAGAGGCTTATGTTTGGAGTCTTTTGACCAATCTCTCAAATCGCTATCAATCAGACGTTTAAAATATTTCACTTCATTTTTCATAACCGAGTTTGACACTTTCACTTCATTTTTCGTAACCGAGTTTGACACTTTCACTTCATTTTTCGTAACCGAGTTTGCTCGTTTCACTTCAAAAATATGGGGCAAAGGTATGTATTTTTTTTATTCAAAAAAAATACTTACCTTTGCGGCTCGAAAACAAGTAAAATTTTGATATAAAATGACACAACAGAAAACTTCCACTGATGCCGTTGCACAAGTTGAAAAAAGTGTAGGCGAAATCATTTCAAAAACGGATGAGTTTTTGGATAAACATTTGAAAACTATTGAGATAGCTATTTTGGCTGTCGTAGTAATCGTGGTAGGCTATTTTGCTTACCGCCATTTCATTTTGCTGCCTCGCGAAAAAGAGGCGCAAGAGGTGATGTTCCCTGCACAAAGCTCGTTTGAATACCAGCAGTGGGCGGTGGCGTTGAACGGCGATGGTTCGCACGTTGGCTTTTTGGAAATTATTGACGAATACGGAGGCACCACATCGGGCAATTTGGCAAAGGCGTATGCAGGGCTTTGCCAGGCACATTTGGGCGAATACGAAGCCGCATTGGACAATTTGAAAAGCTACAACCAAAATGACCAACTATTTGCATCACAAGTGATTGCAGCAATTGGCGACTGCTATGTATCAAGTGGCGACTCTCAAACAGGCGTATCCTATTTTGAAAAGGCTGCCAAAAAAGCAGCCAACACAGCATTGAGTCCACTCTTTTTGAACAAAGCTGCCGAAGTATATACAAGTTTGGAGGAAAAAGAAAAAGCCCTGAAAATCTACACCAAAATCCAAACCGAATACCCCGAATTTGCAGCAGCCAACGCAATTGAAACGTACATTGAACGGTTGAAACAATAATGTCTGTCATTGCGGGCTTGACCCGCAATCCCTTGTTTTAGCAGGGGATCCCGTGTCAAGCACGGGATGACAAATGAACTAAAAAACATGGCAACTGCAAATCACCCGCTTTCCAACTACGACCCTGCGACCGTACCTGATGCTTCGGGTATGAGGTTCGTCATTGTGGTGTCGGAATGGAATGGGCATATCACCTCCAAACTTCGGGACGGGGCTTATGACACCTTGTTGAAACATGGCGCGAAAGCAGAAAACGTGACTGTAATCCATGTGCCCGGCAGTTTTGAGCTGATTTTTGCAGCTAAGCATGCCGCTACCAAATTACGTCCGGATGCCGTGATTGGGTTGGGATGTGTGATTAAGGGCGAAACACCACACTTTGAATACGTCTGTCAGGGCGTGACGCAGGGCTTTGCCGCCCTCAACGCAGAAGGAGATGTACCCTACATTTTCGGACTGCTGACCGACAACAACGAGCAACAATCCCTCGACCGCGCCGGAGGAAAATTGGGCAACAAAGGTGTAGAAGCAGCAATCACCGCTATAAAAATGGCGAAAATCAATGATGCGTAAACTCACATATCTCTTACTCTGTCTGTTGTCGGTCGCATGCACAGTGGTCGAGAAGGAGGCTGACGGTGTTACTATCTATCTCAAAAAGACTTCGGAGGAGGCGAAAACGATTCATCTGCAAGTTATTAACGACAATGTGATTCGCGTGACTGCGTTCCCAAGCAAAATAATTTCGCAGAATGAAACGTCACTGGCTACGTTCACGCACGGGATGGAAACCGGATGGTCGTATTCGGCTTCCGACGAGGATGTGGTGTTGAAAACGTCTGCTTTGTTTGTTTCGGTGCAACTTGCCGGCGGCAGAATTATTTTTCAGAACAAAGACCGTCGCCTCATTTTGGCAGAGCCGGACTGTGGTGGAAAAACACTTGAAAGCACTGTGCGTCAAGAGTTTGAATCGCCAAGTGATGAACTGTTTTACGGCACATTGCCATTCATCGTCAGCAACACGCATTACGGCATCCTTTGGGACAACGCCACTGAAACGACTTTTGAAAATTCGCGCGATTCCACCGAAAGCAATCCCGACAGAAACAAACTCGCCTTTCAGTCGGCTTCCGGCAGCCTTTTGGACTACTATTTTATCTATGGCGAAACGATGGATGAGTTGGTGAGCGGCTATCGCACCGTGACCGGTAAAGCCATAATACCCCCCCAATGGGCAATGGGGCTGTGGCAAAGCAGTGACTCCTACACGTCTCAGAATGCGTTGCTGACGGGGATGAACAGGTTTCGCGACCACCAATTTCCGATTGACAACATCATTTCGACAACAACTTACGAGAATAGCCGGTTTCCCGATATGACGAAAATGCTCGAGGATATTCACGCTATGGAGGCACAATTTGCCATTGCACTGCCGCCACAAGCCTCATGGGAAGAAGTCGGAAAAAACATCTTTGCAAAGGGCGTGGATGCCTGGTGGCTGAACAACCTGACGGACGCGCTCTACGCAAAAAGCATCTATAAGGGTCAGGAAAAAGCCGATAATTACCACCGCAGTGTGATTTTTGATGGCTCCAAGGCACCCGCATTGCAACAATATTCGGTCGTCACACGGCTGAGCGATGAAAAAAGCAGCTGGGAAGACTTGAAAAAAAGTATCGCCACAGGAGCGAGTTTGTCCCTTGCCGGAACACCCTATTGGGCGTTGGAGCCGGATGTTACGCAAAAAAACGACAGTATGTTGGAGCCATTTCGCGAACTTTACACCCGTTGGCAGCAGTTTAGCGCGTTTACGCCCATTTTCAGGGCAACTCATGAGCCTTGGCATATTGCGCCGGAGGGTCATGCAGCCTATTCTTCGTTGCTTTATTATGCCAATTTGCGGTATCGTCTGATGCCGTACATTTACAGTTTGGCGGGTTTATGTTATTTTGACGATTACACGCTGATGCGCCCGCCGGTGATGGATTTTCCGCACGATGCGGAGGTTTTGAACGTTGATGACCAGTATATGTTTGGACCCGCATTGATGGTTTGTCCGGTCTATCGAGAAGCGGTTGCAAAGCGCGAAGTGTATTTCCCCCAAGCCCCCGTTTGGTATGATGTGTATTCGGGACGTGCTGTGGATGGAGGGCTAAAAGACAGTGTTACAGCACCTTACGAGCACATACCATTGTTTGCTCGCGCCGGAGCAATTGTACCCATGGGGTATCCGCTCCAAAACACGCAGGAGGCACAAAAAAACTTGACCCTGTTTGTGTACGCTGGAGCTGACGGCAAATTTACGCTCTATGAAGACGAAAACACCAACAACAACTACCTAAAAGGGCGTTTCACACAAATCCCTTTCACCTACAATCATGCCGAAATGAAATTGACCGTAGGCAAGTGCACAGGTGAATTTCAGGGCATGACACGCAAACGCATCATCACAGTAGTGTTCGTGTCGCGCGACCACCCAACGGGCATAGATTTCAGATTGTCCGAAAAAAACTCCCACACACTATTGTATAATGGGGATGAGCGGACACTTTCATTTTAGCCTCTCGCAATACCACCGATATAACATCTCCACGCCCTGCCTGATGCCAATTTGATGCTTCCAGCCCAACTCATGCAACTTCGTTACATCCGTCAGTTTTCGCATCGTGCCGTCGGGCTTGTCGGTGTTGAACACAAATTTGCCTTGATAGCCAACTGTTTGCGCGATAATGTTGGCTAATTCGGCAATCGAAATTTCTTCGCCGGTGCCTATATTAATATGTGTGTTGCGAATTTCTTTGCTTGCCGGTTTCAAATCCTTGAAATCTACTTTTTCCATTACAAAAACGCTCGCATCCGCCATTTCTTCGCTCCATAGAAACTCGCGCATCGGCTTTCCGCTACCCCAAATCTCTACGCCGGTTTTCAAAATGCCGTATTTTTGCAACTTGCCCTCAATAGCCTCTTGACTGTCTTTTCCTGAAACGCCCTCTATCGGCAACGCGTTCAAATCGTTGCGTATAGCCTCCCAATCGTCCGTCATCAGGCTTTTGGCGAGGTAAACTTTGCGCAACAGGGCGGGCAACACATGCGACTTTTCCAAATCAAAGTTGTCGTTGGGACCATACAAATTGGTCGGCATCACGGCAATATAATTGGTGCCATATTGCAGATTGTAACTCTCACATATCTTGATGCCGGCGATTTTTGCCAAAGCGTAAGGCTCGTTGGTATATTCGAGCGGCGAAGTGAGCAAACAATTTTCGGGCATCGGCTGCGGAGCATCGCCCGGATAGATGCACGTAGAGCCCAGAAACAGCAATTTTTTCACGTCATTCAAATATGAGGCATGAATGACATTGTTCTGTATCTGCAAATTGTCGTAAATAAACTGCCCCCGATAGGTGCTGTTGGCAATAATCCCCCCCACATGGGCAGCTGCCAAAAAGACATAAGCGGGCTTCTCCGCCTCAAAAAAATCAAAAACAGCCTGCTGTTTAATCAAATCCAACTCCTGATGCGTGCGCACAACAAAATTAGAAAACCCCCGCACCTGCAAGTTCTTCAAAATAGCAGAGCCAACAAGCCCCCGATGCCCTGCAACATAAATTTTAGCATTTTTATCCATAAAAAACGGAATTTTTAATTCTTAATTTTTAATTGAATATACGTTTCCATATCCTTATCCCCACGCCCCGACAAGCACAGCACAATCACATCATCCTTCTTAAACTTCTTCTGCTGAAAAACCGCCAACGCATGTGCCGACTCCAAAGCTGGGATAATCCCCTCTAAGCGAGTGAGTTCCATCGCTGCCGTCAGTGCTTCATCGTCTGTGACTGCCAGCACTTCCGAACGCCCCTTCTTTGACATATTAGCGTGCATGGGACCAATTCCGGGGTAGTCCAAGCCGGCTGAAATGGAGTATGGCTCTTGCACCTGTCCATCTGCATCCTGCATCAGGAGGGTTTTGGCACCGTGCAGAATGCCGACCGTGCCGAGGTGGATGGTCGCCGCCGATTCGCCCGTGTCGATGCCTTTGCCTGCTGCTTCTGCCAAAATAATTTTGGTGCGCGGCTCGTCCAAATATTCGTAAATGGTGCCTGCTGCATTGCTGCCGCCGCCCACGCAGGCTACGAGATAGTCGGGATAGTCGCGACCTTCTTTCTCTTTCGTTTGCCACTTAATCTCTTTGCTGATAACGGATTGCAGCTGTGCTACCAAATCAGGGTAGGGATGCGGACCCACCGTTGAGCCAATCACATAAAACGTGTCGGCAGGGTGGCAACACCAATCTCTAATTGCCTCATTACAAGCATCTTTCAAGGTCATATTGCCGCTCGTGACGGGCACAACCTTTGCGCCGAGCATCTCCATTTTGCGGACGTTCAGATTTTGCCGTTCCACATCCGTTTTGCCCATATACACGATACATTCCATGCCCATCAGCGCGCAAACCGTTGCTGTGGCTACCCCATGCTGACCGGCACCTGTTTCGGCGATGATGCGCGTTTTGCCCATCCGCCTCGCCAACAAAATTTGCCCGATGGCGTTGTTGATTTTGTGCGCCCCCGTGTGGTTGAGGTCTTCCCGTTTGAGGTAAATCTTGCAACCATACCGCTCTGAGAGGCGTTTGGCGAGGTAGAGGGGGGAAGGGCGACCCACATAATTCGCCAGCAAATCCTGAAATTCTGTTTGAAAATCGGGGTCGGCAAGGATTTTTTTGTATTCATTTTTCAACGTTTCCACATTGGCATACAATATTTCCGGCACGTATGCTCCGCCAAAATCGCCGTAAAAACCGGCTTCATTAACATCAAAACTCATAATTTTTATTTTTTAATAAGCCGAAGCACCACCGCGGTGCGCACCGGCAAATATAATTTCAGCCATTCCTTCTTTTCCCCTGCATAGAGCGGGTCGAAAGCGGTGTGGTATGCAATATCGGCATTTATCCGTCCGAAGCCGCCGAACGCGGGGTTGTCGCTGTTCAACACCATCTCGTACTGCCCCGGAGGCACTAAAAAGCTGTAGTCGGTAAACGATTTTTCCGGATTGAAATTGAAAGCGAAGACGTAATCGCCCCGTCGGAATGCCAAAATCTGGTCGCCGTCGTTGTCCCACACTTTTTGAATTTCCAGCGACTGGAAGCCCTTGATGCCGTTGAGCAGATTCACCATCGCGCTGTCGAAATCGCCCAAGTAGTGGTATTTCAGGTCGGGATTGTCCACCAGATGCCACTGTCGGCGGGCATATTTATACGACCAGCCATTGTCCTGACGCGGGAAATCTATCCATTCGGGGTGCCCAAATTCGTTGCCCATAAAGTTGAGATAGCCGCCGTTGATGCTTGAGGCGGTTACCAAGCGAATCATTTTGTGGAGCGCGATGCCGCGGTCAACCATCAAATTGTTGTCATTCACGTGCATGTGCCAATACATTTCCGCGTCGATGAGGCGGAAGATGATGGTTTTGTCGCCCACCAACGCCTGGTCGTGGCTTTCGGCATAGCTGATTGTCTTCTCGTCTGCCCGCCGGTTGGTCGTTTCCCACCAGATGCCCGACGGGTGCCAATCCTGGTCTTTTTTCTCCTTGATAATTTTTATCCAGTAGTCG
>BBRT01000336.1 GCA_001417715.1 Candidatus Symbiothrix dinenymphae | reverse complement strand
TTGGAACCGATAGTGGCGGGTCAGAGAGCGTTCAACAGTTACGATCCTGATGAGCTTGAAGATATTCCTTTATTATTTCAGACAGGTTATCTGACTGTCAAAGACGAAAAAATGACTAACGGCGATTCTCTTTATACCCTTGAAGTACCCAATATGGAAGTAAAAGAGTCGTTGATGGAGCATTTGTTAAGTGCATATACAAATTATCCACTATCGAAAATGTCAGAACTTGGACGACAAATGTTGAAACAAATTCTTGCTTTCGATGCGGAGGGGTTTACAAATAATATGCGTATCATGCTTGCTGACGTTCCTTACACTTTGCAGCCATCCAAGGCGCAAGACAAAGCGGAAGCGGAAGCGGAAAATTTAGCAAGTGAAGCCTTTTATCACAACATCTTTCAAATGTGGATGACCATGCTGGGTTTCAATATTCAGAGCGAAAGGATGACCAACCGGGGGCGTATGGATGCTGTGCTGCAGCAAGAGGGAGTGGCGATAGTGACAGAGTTGAAATACCATGCTACCACGGAAACCGACATTTTGCTCAACCAAGCCATCGCGCAAATCCGCGAGAAGCGGTATTATGAGCCGTTTCTTGACCGGAAAGTTATTCTGCTGGGCATTGCGTTCAGTGGAAAAGATGTTGGTTGCAGGATTGAACAATTGAAAGTTGAAAATTAAGTATTGCTAATTAAAAAATATGAAAAATTTAAAAACATTCAGACTGTTAGTTTGTTGTCTGCTTTTTGCGCAGACCGCTTTTTCCCAATTGCTTTTTATGCTGTTGTTTACCGCTATTTCCATACAAGGGAATGCCCAAAGTTATGTACCCTTGAAAAACGACAGCCGTATAGCGGTGCAACCCAAGATACCTGTTCGTGCGTATGCCGTACCGTTGCAAGACGTTCGCTTGCTTGACAGTCCGTTTAAAACTGCTTTGGAAGCAGACAAAACTTATTTGCAGTCCTTACAACCCGACCGTTTTTTGCATCGCTTTCATTTGAATGCAGGGCTTCCCGTTAAAGGAGAAATATATGGCGGATGGGAAAGTATGGGTGTCAGCGGATTTTCTTTCGGTCACTATCTTTCGGCAATGGCGATGCTTTATGCCGCAACAGGTGACACGGATATGAAAACGAAAACCGATTACTGTATTAATGAACTGAAACGTTGTCAGGATGCACGCGGCACCGGTTATGTGGGAGGAATTCCGAATGAAGACCAATTATGGAATGAGGTTGCAGAAGGAGATATCCGTATAGATGCTACATTTAACGGCGGATGGGTTCCCTGGTACACCCTGCATAAATTGATGGCAGGTCTCCTGGATGTTTATCTGTACACCGGTAATGAAACGGCAAAAACCGTTGCTGTAAACTTTGCAAACTGGATTGGCGAGAAATTCAAAAACCTGACGGAAGCACAATGGCAAACCATGCTTTCTTGCGAATTTGGAGGAATGAATGACGCTTTGTACAACCTGTACGCGCTTACGGGAGAAAACAAGTATCTTCGGCTGGCAGAAAAATTTTATCATCACGCAGTTTTAGACCCATTGGCAGCCTCACAAGACCATTTAAAGGGTTTACATGCCAATACGCAAATCCCTAAAGTCATCGGAATAGCACGCAATTACGAACTTTCAGCATCCAAGAGAGACAGTACCATTGCAAATTTCTTCTGGGAAACGGTCGTTCATGACCATTCGTACTGCATCGGAGGACACAGTAATTATGAACATTTTCATCAGCCCGGCAATTTATCCGACCAACTATCGACCAATACAGCGGAAACCTGCAATACTTACAATATGCTGAAATTGACCCAGCATCTTTTTGCACAACAACCGGATGCCAGATTTATGGATTACTACGAAAAAGCGCTCTACAACCATATTTTGGCTTCGCAAAACCCCAACACCGGTATGATGTGCTATTATGTTTCCTTGGTTGCGGGTGGGAAAAAGAACTTTTCGAGACCCGAAGATTTTTGGTGCTGCGTAGGGACCGGTATGGAAAACCATGTGAAATACGGCGAAGAAATTTATTCTTATGGTGCGGACAATGAATTGTATGTCAATTTGTTCATCGCTTCCGAACTGAATTGGAAAACGAAAAACATGAAGCTTAGACAAGAAACCGCATTTCCCAACTCCGACCAATCGCAACTAAAAATCAGTTGTTCATCTCCGCAAAAAGCGACCTTGCTGATTCGTTATCCTTCGTGGGTAACATCGGGATTTTCAGTTAAAATCAACGGAAAGAAACAAACTGTCACAGGCACTCCCGGCTCGTATGTAGCCATTGACCGTAAGTGGAAAAACGGTGATGTTGTAGAAATCAACCTGCCTAAGACACTTTGGAAAGAGGAACTTTTGGGTGCTCAACGTAAAACAGCGTTTTTCTACGGTCCGCTTGTGCTGGCAGGAGATATTCACGCGGGCAAAACGTCGCCCGTTTTCCTTAACAACACAGATCCTTTGTCTGACTGGATAATACGCGACAACGACCACTCGCCTGCATTTCATACAAAAGGAGGTTTCCCTCACGACATAAATTTAGCACCGTTTTATCAAAAATACGAAACGAATTACACTGTTTATTTCGATTGTTTCACGCCTGAAGAATGGGGAAAAATAAAAGAAGAATATGAAAAAGAGCAGAAAATACAATTGGAAATAGAACGTTCAACGCTTGATTATTTTCGCCCCAACGAACAGCAACAGGAAGTAGACCACAAATTCAACGGGACAAATGTGGGTAGAGGTGAAGCGTTTGACAGAAAATGGTGTGACGCCGGTAATGGCGGCTATCTTTCTTTCGAGTTGAAAGTGAATCCTGATTTGCCTGTCAGTTTACAATTAACCTATTGGGGAAGTGATGATGGAAATCGGGAATTCGACATACTGATAGACGAAGAGGTCATCGCGACAGAAAAATTGACAGGAAGCCACCCCAATTTTTTCTTTGGAAAACATTATCCCATTCCGGTTCATCAGACAAAAGGCAAAAGCAAGGTTACAGTCAAATTGCAGGCTAAGCCTAAAAACATAGCCGGAGGTATTTTCGGTGCCCGTATATTTTTGAAACAATAATAATTAAATCACAATGAACATTTCAATTATTATGCGTATCTTTGCGGATATTTATAAAAATGAGAAGTCATGAAAGAATTACCAATTGGTATTCAGTCGTTTGAAAAGTTGCGCAATGGCGGTTTCTTGTATGTGGATAAAACGAAAGAAAT
The DNA here is from genome assembly GCA_001417715.1 of Candidatus Symbiothrix dinenymphae. Classification (GTDB taxonomy): domain Bacteria; phylum Bacteroidota; class Bacteroidia; order Bacteroidales; family Azobacteroidaceae; genus Azobacteroides; species Azobacteroides dinenymphae. Next base: position 3,177 of record BBRT01000336.1, on the reverse strand, counting down.
ACTCCAACTTACAAGTTCAAACATCGTGTTTCTTTCACGCCCGCGCCGCTTCGGGAAGTCGTTGCTTGTGAGCACCTTGGAGGAACTTTACACAAGCAATCAATCGCTGTTTGAAGGTCTCTATATCTATGATAAATGGGATTGGACACAGCGCTATCCTGTTATTCGGATAGATTGGGCAGGTATCAAGCATGGGAGTAAAGAAGAGATGGAACGCAGTATGTCAACATTTCTGAAACGGCAGGCTAAATTAGAGAAAATAAAACTTGTTTCAGAATACGCCTCCGATTGTTTTGTCGAATTGATAGAATCACTGCATTGCAAAAAAAACAATAAAGTGGTTGTGCTCATTGATGAATACGACAAACCCATATTGGATGCGATAGGCAAGCCGGAAGCAGCAGATATTCGTGCGTTTCTTCAGGATTTTTACGTTGTATTGAAAAGTGCCGACGACCATCTGAAGTTTGTCTTTATGACCGGCGTAACGAAAGTGGCCAAAGTATCAATATTTTCAGCGTTGAACAGTCTCAAAGATATTACGTTAAACGATAAATATGCTTCTATCTGTGGTTACACACAGGAAGAACTGGAACGCAACTTTTCGGAATATATTGACGAAACGGCAGTCCGCGTGAATATGACAAGGGACGATTTGCTGGCAAAAATTCGTTTTATGTACGATGGTTATACCTGGGATGGCAAGACATCGGTTTACAATCCGTTTTCTACACTGATGTTTTTTGACAACAAAAAGTTTTCCAGTTACTGGTTTGAAACGGGTACGCCTACGTTTTTGATTAATCGACTCAAAAAACACGGTCTTGCCAAAACCGTTTTGGAACCGATAGTGGCGGGTCAGAGAGCGTTCAACAGTTACGATCCTGATGAGCTTGAAGATATTCCTTTATTATTTCAGACAGGTTATCTGACTGTCAAAGACGAAGAAATGACTAATGGCGATTCTCTTTATACCCTTGAAGTACCCAACATGGAGGTAAAAGAGTCGTTGATGGAGCATTTGTTAAGTGCATATACCAACTATCCTCTTTCAAAAATGTCGGCACTTGGACGACAAATGTTGAAACAAATCCTTGCTTTCGATGCGAAAGGTTTTACAAATAATATGCGCATCATGTTTGCAGACGTTCCTTACACTTTAAAGCCATCCAAGGCGAAAAACCAAGCCAAAGCGGAAGCGCAAAATTTAGCAAATGAAGCCTTTTATCACATCATCTTTCAACTGTGGATGACCATGCTGGGGTTCAATATTCAGAGCGAAAAGATGACCAACCGGGGACGTATAGACGCCGTGTTGCAGCAAGACGGAGTAGCGATAGTGACAGAGTTGAAATACCACGCTACCACGGAATTGGAAACTTTGCTCAACCAAGCTATCGCGCAAATCCGCGAGAAGCGGTATTATGAGCCGTTTCTTGACCGGAAAGTGATTCTGTTGGGCATTGCGTTCAGTGGAAAAGAGGTCGGTTGCAGTATTGAACAATTGAAAGTTGAAAATTAAGTATTGCTAATTAAAAAATATGAAAAATTTAAAATCCACATTCAGAATGTTAGTTGGTTGTCTGCTCTTTTCGCAGACCGCTTTTTCCCAACCGGCGGTAAAACCGCTTAACACTCCGAAAATGAACTATTTTTCGCTTTCGGACGTGCAATTGCTTGACGGTGATTTTAAGCATATTCAGGACATAACGCACAAGTATCTCCTGACGCTTGAACCGGACAGGCTGTGTTCGTGGTTTCGCCGCGAAGCGGGACTGACGCCCAAAGCACCGCCCTATCCGGGGTGGGAATCCGACCACGGCTTCGTTGTACCCGGACACATTCTCGGCTTCTACCTCTCGTCCTTGTCCATGATGTACGAAACAAGCGGCGACCCCGAAATTATCAAACGCCTTGAATATACGCTCAGTGAACTCGACGCCTGTCAAGATGCTTCCGGTGATGGCTATTTGTCGGCGGTTGTCGATGGACGGCAGGCATATAACATCGTTCTGACAGGTGATTATAAAGTGAGTCAGGGACATATTGCAGGAAAAAACGAGCTGACCTATACCATGAATAAAATCATGCTCGGCTTGTATGGCGTTTATACGAAATGTCATTTGCCGCTTGCCAAGAAGGCGCTTGTCCGCATGACCGACTGGTTTGGCGAAAACGTGCTGAACAAATTGGATGAAGCCGGCGTGCAAAAGATGCTGATATGCGAACATGGCTCGCTGAGCGAATCGTTTATGGACGTTTATGAACTGACGGGCGAGAGCAAGTATCGTGACTGGGCTGTGCGGTTGAATGACTACCGGATGCTTATCCCCGCTTCGGAAGGGAAAGATATTCTGGCCGGTTGGCACGCCAATTGCCAGATACAGAAGTTCACCGGCTTTGAGTATGTCTATCGTTTCACCGGCGACAAACGATACACCGATGCTGCCCAATTCTTCTGGGAAAGAGTGGTGGCAGACCATACCTGGGCAATGGGTGGCAACAGCACCGGCGAGCACTTTTTTCCAAAATCGGAATACGACAACCGGGTGCAACGCAACGGCGGACCGGAATCGTGCAACTCCGTCAATATGCTCCGCCTGACCGAAGCGCTGTATCAGGATTATGCCAAGCCGGAAATGATAGATTACTACGAGCGTGTATTAATCAACCACCTGCTGGGTGCCTATGAACCGGAACGCGGCATGGTTGCCTACATAACAAAATTACAACCGGGTGGCTTTAAAACCTACGGCACGGAGTATAATTCGTTCTGGTGTTGCACCGGCACAGGCCTCGAAAGCCCCACCAAGTTCCAAAAGATGATTTATACCAGCGATAACCGCTCACTTTATGTGAATCTTTTTATCCCTTCGACATTGGAATGGAAAGCGAAAGGCGTCACACTGCGTCAGACCACCAAAATACCCGACGAAGAGCAAACGAGCATCGAACTGCAAATGAAGAAAACACAGGCGTTTTCGCTCAAAATAAGGCATCCTTACTGGGTGGAAAGCGGTAAACTGACGGTTACGGTAAACGGAGAAGCACAAAAAATCGTTTCCACGTCCTCGCAATTTGTAGAAATCAACCGGAAGTGGAAAGATGGCGACAAAATAGTGGTACAATTGCCTATGCAACTGAGCGTTACGCCACTTACGCCGTCGCAGAAGTTTG
>BBRT01000335.1 GCA_001417715.1 Candidatus Symbiothrix dinenymphae | reverse complement strand
TTTTCCCCCCCCCCCCCCCCCAAGAGGATGCTACTTAGAAGCAAAGTTTTTGCAAACTTTGCAAACTTTTTGTTTTTGCACTTTTTCTTCATTTGCATAAAATTAAATTTTTTAATGTTTAACAATTTTTTGTTGTGAATTGCCACTATGACAATTCGGCGGCAAAGGTAGTGAATGTTTTTGAAATGACAATGGATTTTCTGGAATTTAACATTATTTATGTTAATTTTGAGTGTATGCACAGTTTTTCGTCATTGCGGGGCTTGCCCCGCAATCCCCTGAAAAGGAGCCGAATGTTGGGCTACAGAGCGATGTAGAGCAGGGGATTGCGGGTCAAGCCCGCAATGACGGTTCCGGGCTGAAAGCCCGCAATGACGGTTCCGGGCTGAAAGCCCGCAATGACGGTTAAGGCTACAAGGCTTTCAGCCTTAACCTGACGGCTATGCCCTACGGGGTAGATTGAAGACCTACGGTCTTCCTTGTCACCGTAAATTTGATGCGGTTGCCCTGCTTTTTTATTCATGCGTTTGGCAATCTCGGAAATTTCATGTAATTTTGTCGCTGTAATTTTAAAAAAAACAGATGACTCCCATGGCAGTGCTCATTACTATTATTGCCTCTTTCATCGTCCTGTTTGGTATATCCTACTTTTCGGGGCGCAAGGCGGACAATGCGGGCTTTTTTTCCGGCGTCACTTTCGTGTCCGTGCCGGGGATGGTTGCCGCGAGCAATTTCTCTATCGCCACCACGGGCTTAGACCAGGCTATGATGCAGAAGACTCAACGCCTTATTCACCTTTATCGGATTATCTTTACTAATTAAAAATAAATGAACATGACAGATGCCGCAAAAATAAAGTTACTAATAGCCAAAGGCGAAGGCTTGAATATTGAATTTAAAAAATCGCACACAGCATTGTCCCGCAGTGTATTTGAAACAATCTGCGCCTTTTTGAACAGGAAAGGCGGGCATATTTTGCTCGGTGTGAAAGATAACGGTACTATTGAGGGTATTCAAGAAGAAACACTGCCTGCCCAATTAAAAGTATTGGCGGATGACATGAATAATCCGCAACTCATTTCGCCAACGTTTTATCTTTCAAGTGAGGTGGTTGAAGTTGACGGCAAGAAAATCATTTGCATCTATGTGCCGGAAAGTTCGCAAGTCCACACATATCTGGGCGTTTATTACGACCGCAACCATGAAGGCGATTACAAATTGAACAATCAGCACCTTATCATGAGTTTGTTTGTGCGTAAATATGACGGTTTTACCGAGAACAAGGTGTTCCCGAACCTGCAAATGGAACACTTTGAACCGGAATGTTTTAATAAGGTACGAAATTTAGTCAAGGTGGAGCGTCCTGACCATCCCTGGCTAAATATGAGTAACGAAGAATTGCTAAGGTCTGCCAAAATGTATCTGACTGATATACACACCAATCAATCGGGATATACCTTGGCGGCAGCCTTGACGTTTGGCACGGAAGCCACGATACGGTCTGTGTGCGGTCATTACAAAACGGACGCTTTGTGCCGAAAAGACAATGTGGACAGATACGACGACCGCGATGTCATTACCTGCAATTTGATTGAAGCCTATTCGCGTTTGATGGCATTTATCCGCAAGCATACGCCGGACAGGTTTTATCTCGAAGGCAACCAACGCCGTAGCATCAGGGAACTTATTTTTCGGGAAATGGTTGCTAACCTGCTGGTTCACAGAGAATTTTCAATTCCTTATCCGTCAAGACTCACCATATACAAAGAAACCGTTGTCAGTGAAAATTGGACGATTCCGAACACTATGGGGCTTATTACGCCGGAAAATGTTGTCCCGCACCCCAAAAATCCAACTATCTCCGATTTTTTCAGGCAATTAGGCTGGGTGGAAGATTTAGGCTCAGGTATTAGGAATATGTTTTATTATTGCCCCATATATGTCAAGGGTGCCATGCCCATCATGGAGGAAGGTGATGTGTTCAAATTAACTGTCCGGCATACAGAGGAGGAAGTTGACGACACAATTAATTTGGAAAAAATCAGTCAGATTAAACATGCGGATGAGGTTTTGGCATTGATTCAGGAAACTCCGAAAATTACCGCTATATCAATTGGAAACAAATTATCCTTATCCGAAAATCATATAAGAAAAATTTTAGCACGTCTTGTTGAATTTAAAATAATTGAACGTAAAGGTTCAGATAAAGATGGTGAATGGATGATAGGAATGATAGGGTAAATGATAGGGTAAATGATAGGGTAAATGATAGGGTAAATGATAGGGTAAATGATAGGGTAAATGATAGGGTAAAGTGCATGATAGGGTAAAGTGCATGATAGGGTAAAGTGCATGATAGGGTAAATGATAGGGTAAATGATAGGGTAAATGATAGGGTAAATGATAGGGTAAATGATAGGGTAAATGATAGGGTAAATGATAGGGTAAATGATAGGGTAAATGATAGGGTAAATGATAGGTAGATGATAGGTAGATGATAGGTAGATGATAGGTAGATGACAGGGTAAATGACAGGGTAAATGATAGGGTAAAGTGCATGATAAAGTGCATGATAAAGTGCATGATAAAGTAAATGACAGGGTAAATGACAGGGTAAAGTGCATGGTAAAGTGCATGGTAAAGTAAATGACAGGGTAAAATTAGATATGAAAAAAATAACAATCATTGTATGTGCGTTGTGCAGCGCGCTGTGTATGGCGGCGCAGCCGCCGCCGGTCATTGTCGGAGCGGAACGGACTGCCGAGTATTTTCCACTTTTGAAGGGCAAGCGCATCGCGCTACTCTCCAATCAGTCGGGTAGGGTGGGGGACAAGCACCTGCTGGATGTGCTGCTGGAGAACAAGGTGAATGTGACGGTGATTTTTTCTCCCGAGCATGGGTTTCGCGGACAAGCCGGTGCGGGCGACCATGTTGCAAGTTCGGTGGACGAAAAGACCGGCGTGCCCATCCTGTCGCTCTACGATGGTGTGCAGCCCGGCAAGCCCGGCGCGGAATCCCTGAAAAAATTTGATGTGCTGATTGTGGATTTACAGGACGTTGGCGTGCGCTTTTTCAATTACTACATCACGATTATCAAGATGATGGATGCCTGCGCTGAGCAGCACAAAAAGGTGATTTTGCTCGACCGACCCAACCCCAACGGGCATTATGTGGACGGTCCGATTCTCAATATGAAATACAAATCGGGCGTGGGCGGGCTGCCGATACCTGTTGTCCACGGCTTGACATTCGGCGAACTCGTCGGGATGGTGAACGGCGAAAAATGGCTCCCCAAAGGGCGGCAATGCGACATCACGGTCATCAAATGCCTGAACTACACGCATCAGACGATGTATCGCCTGCCCATTCTGCCATCGCCGAACCTGCCGAATATGCTCTCCGTGTATCTCTACCCCTCCATCTGCTATTTTGAAGCAACGCCCGTGAGTCTGGGTCGCGGCACCTCGCTCCCGTTTCAGATTTACGGACACCCGAATATGAAGGGCTGCGATTTTACATTCACGCCCAAGTCGATGCCTTCGGCACCGAAGCCGCCGCAGCAGGATAAATTGTGCTACGGAGTGGATTTGAGCCACTTGTCGGAGGAGGCAGTTTGGAAAAAAGGCATAGATTTGAGCTATCTCATTGATGCTTACCGGAATTTGAATATGGCCGACCATTTTTTTCGCTCTTTTTTTGAAAATCTCATCGGGGTCGATTATGTCCGCAAAATGATTAAGGAGGGCAAAAGTGCCGACGAAATCAAAGCGATGTGGCAAGACGATGTGGCAAAATTTAAAAAACAGCGCAAACCCTATTTATTATATGCAGAATAAACAAAAAATTTTATGCTAAGTGAATCTCACCCATTCCCCGCTTTCGTCAGCTTCTGATAATGCTGCGAGGTCATCGAAATGCCTGCTGTGTGGAACGCATCCTGGATATTGCTGCGCAAATCGGAGGATATTGCCGGAATTTTGTTGGCATCGGCGATATAGACATTGATTTCGTATTCCACATAAAAATCGTTGAAGCCTACTTCGAGCACAAATGGCGGCGGGGTTTGCAGCACATTTTCCGTTTTGAGGGCAGCCCCAATCAGCAGTTCGTGAATGGTGCGCCATGGGGTTTCGTAGCTGAAAGTTACGTTCAGGTGGATAATCAGACCGTTGTTTTTGCGTGCCGATTCGCTCAGGTTGGTGGATTGTGCGGTCATGATGTTGGTGTTTGGGATGGTTATGATTTCGTTTTTTATGGTTCGGATGCGGGTCACGATTGGTGTTTTTTCGATGACGTTGCCAATCATGTCGTTGATTTGGATGCGGTCGCCCATTTGGAACGAGCGCATATAGGTGATGATGATGCCTGCAATCAGGTTGCCGAGAGCCGGACCGGAGGCAAACGACATGATGACACCGATGAACACCGTCATCCCCTGAAAGATCGGCTCATCATGCATGGGCAAATAAGACCAAATCATCACCACCATTAAAGCATTGAGTATAAAGCGGATAATTCCAAACGTGGGCTGCGCCCAGTCGGGATAAAAACCGGTGATTTTCAACCGTTCAAGCGTAATTTCATTCGACAAATAGCCAATCCCTTTAATGATGTAGCGGAAAATAAACCATATAATGGTGATAGTGAACACATTGGGAATAAAATTGATAATGTTGTGAGTAATCGTTTTGAGCGGGTCCCAAATGTAAGAAAACAGTTTCATCGCAATGCCTTCCGTCGCCGGAAAAATGCCAAAAATCAATCCGACTGCTATATATATCAGAATGAATATCAGCAGATAACGAAAAATATTAAGAATAAAAAAGACAATTTTTTCTTCGGTAGGAATACTCAAAATGGGGTAGTCTTTGATATAAATAGGCTTCAAAAACTTCTGCTTGCGAGCATCCAAAAAAACTTTCAGTCGCGTATAACCATAACTCAACAAGCGAATAAGACCATACAAAACAAGCAAAATAAGCAAAACCAGCCCAATATTCTCCACTTCCACAGGAACCCCCTCAAGAACCCCCTCAGCAGTCACCCCAATACTCTCGTGCAAAATAGAATCATTCTCCATAACTCATAACTCATAACTCCCATAACTCTCCTCCTCACGTTTCGCCTTAAGCCGAGCCAAAGCCCTCCGAACGCGATAAATCCCATACACAGCCAGAACGAGAGCGATGCCTCCCCGACTCCACCCCGCAATTTGCGGAAAATAGTTGGTACACAGAAAAACGCCGGAGAGCACCACATAGAACACCGGCATCACACACTCATACACAAGCGCGATTTTTTCCGTCACCTTATTTTTACCTGTCGTTTTATTAGCCATCTTTATTCCATTTTTATTTCATTTTTGTTGATTTTTTCCCTGTCGGATATTCATCCTTTATCAGCACCTGCATGATGTGCGAATCGGTTATGGGCATCATTCCCGACTTCAACGCAATTTTCTGCCCCACATCGTGGACAAGAAAGATATTGAAGCCCGACGACAAACCGGATTTTGGGTCCGACAGAATGGCATACACCGGTCGCCACAGCGGATAATTTTCCGTGTGAATGTCGCCCGCAAAAGGCAGATAACTGTTGGCAAGCGTTGGCGTCGCATCGGCACTCAGGCGTGTCAGGCGAATGTTTGGGTGGCGGTTGAGACAGGGCGTGCCCGTTTCGCCGCTCACCAGATTGGCACTGATAAAGCCCAGTGCGTTGGGCATTTGCTCAATGCGCTCAAGCAATTCGGCAGTGCCGTCGGTCGGGTAAATGTTGGGCGACAGAGTCCTGGTGCGGGCAATCGAATCGACCGCAAAACGCCAAACGCCCGATTTTTTGTTATCAAACAGCACGCGAATGGTGCCGAGTGTCGATTTTTGTCCGATTTGGTTCCAGTCCGTAATCTCTCCCGTCAAAATCTTTTGGAGGGTTGAGACACTCAGAATAGAATCTCGATTGGCGCGATTGGTGATGACGGCGATGCCGTCGAAGGCTATCAGATGCTTTTTGGCATCCAAATAGCGTGCCGTCAGTTTGGCGCGTTCCGACGTAGCCAAGTCGCGGGTAACAATTGCTATCCGCACACTGTCGTCTGTCAGCAGGCGAATGGCATCCCCCTCATCGGTGTAAGTGGGGAAAAGAGCCGCCTGATAGTCGCTGTGCGCCTCAAAAGAGCTGATTTCCGTATTCATCCAATGCGAAAAATCCGCATCAGCAGCGATGCGGATGACACCTGCTTTCAGCGTGTCGTCCCATTGGCTCCGGCGGTCTTTCTTATTGCAAGAAAGACCGCCAACCAATAGCGTACACACCATCAAGACGGATGCAACTTTTTTCATTTGCGCATTAGCCCTCCAAGCGGAATGTTACCGGCAAATTGAACCACACGCGCACTGCTACACCGTTGTTCTTACCGGGAGTCCAGCGAGGCATTTTTTTGACCACGCGGATAGCTTCTTTGT
>BBRT01000334.1 GCA_001417715.1 Candidatus Symbiothrix dinenymphae | reverse complement strand
CGCAACCTCACCCTTAGCTGCATTTTATGAACATACTCTATAAATTTTGATTTGATAATCTCTGCGTTCGCATTGTTCTGTGCGTCAAGTAATTGCAATGCTTCGTTTATACTTGCCGTACTCATGCCATTTTTCTTCATTATTTTTTGTGTCTGATTCATGCTGCAAAGCAATTCGTAAGTCTCTAATATAAAGGTTTTGTATAGAGGCAAAAATTTTAATTTTTCGCATTCGTCTTCTGTTAAACAATTGTTTTCCAAAAGTTTAAGCATCTTTACTCCCCACTTGAAAAGTGGTGTCAGGTTCATGTATCGGGACATTATTCGTTGATTGGGAGGCACGATGCGAGCACATTTACCCATCGAAAGTTTTGCACGCATATCAGATAGTTCTTTTGTGTAATTCTTAAATATTTCATCTTCCTCAAAAAGATGCTGCATCATCCATGAAAATTTGTGATTTATATCTTCTATATGTTTGATATTCAAAATACTAAATGCCTTTGTCAGATTGCTTCCGAGGTCGGATACAGCATATTCAATCTGCTTAATATCTATGGTGTTTTTTATTACTTCTGCAATCTCTTCAGCCTTCCAAGACGTTGATACTTTTATTTTCAACGGAGTTATATCATTGTATTTCAAGTAACTACCCTTGTTTTCCATTGAAACAGGAACGGCTATTACAAACAATAATTTTTTGTTGCCAAATTGAATACTTTCATCGGCTATCAAAATCCATTTTTGGGTGTTAAAATATTCCTTTTCCCGAAAATTTCCTACACCTTGTTTTTTAGTCCAAAGCAGTATGGTAGTATGTGTTGGAGTCCCAAGATTTAAATGCAAGCAAAGATGAAGCTCGCAAAATATCTTACTCGCAGCCCTGAAACTAACACCAACACGCAATACTAACGATAATGCAAGTTGTATTATAAAATCGTCATAACGATGATATTTTGGACGATTTTTACAAGGCAATAATACTACGCTGTTATCTCGTTCAGTTTTTTTTTTATCTGCGACAAATCATTTTCATACCTGTCTGCACGCTCTTTATTTGCAAAAGATTTTTCTTTCCAACTGTCGCGACTGTGTTCTATTTCCTTAATTCGCTTTTTTAGTCGCTTAATCGCTTTGGAACGCTCAATTGATTTGGCTTTCCATAATTCAATACTTTGTTGCTCTTTTGTATCCATATTTATTATTCTTTTTGGCTGCAAAGATACATATTTAGAACGAATAAATAATGAAATTTTACATTCTTTTTTACACCCCACCCTACGGGATGCGGGGAGAAGGAGAGGTATGATTTTCTACCGAGCTATAATCCCTACGGGATAAAAACAGAACGCAAAAATTTCATCCGATTGTAATCTGTTTGACACCCCACCCTACGGGATGCGCCTACGGGACAGCAACATCCCCGACTCATAACTCTTCACTCATAACTCATAACTCATAACTATTTTGTACCTTTGCGCAAGTTTTGTTGTAACTGATTTATGGAAAATCATGGATTTATCAGAGTTGCTGTAGCCATTCCTGAAGTGCGGGTGGCGGATTGTGCGTTTAATGTGGAGCACATCACGGGATTGGTTTCGAAAGCCTGTTCGGAGGGTGTGAGAGCCTTGTGTTTTCCCGAATTGTCGCTGACGGCTTACACTTGTGCGGACTTGTTTTTGCAGAAAAATTTGACACTGAGCGCGGCGCAATCGTTGGTGCAATTGCTGGAAGACACGCGCGAGATGCCCGTCTGCTTCATCGTGGGTGCGCCGGTTGAGCACAAATCTAAATTGTATAACTGTGCAGTGGTGTGCTTTCAAGGGCAGATTTTGGGGATTGTGCCGAAAGTTTTTCTGCCCAACTATGCCGAATTTTACGAAAAACGCTGGTTTGAAGCCTATTCGCTGCAAACGCCCGTCACAGAAATCCAATATGCCGGACAGCAAACGCCTTTTGGCACGAATATCTTGTTTGAATTGACTGACGCGTTGACCTTTGCGATTGAGATTTGCGAGGATGTTTGGTCGGTAGTCCCGCCCAGTTCTTACCACGCTATGGCGGGTGCAAATCTTATTTTCAACCTCTCGGCGAGTGACGAACTGATTGGCAAACAGCACTATGTGAAATCGCTGTTGAGCCAGCAATCGGCACGCTGCCAAGCCGCCTACGTCTATGCCGCCGCCGGTTTTGGCGAATCAAGCACCGACTTGGTCTATGCAGGCAATGCCTATGTCTATGAAAACGGCAAATTGCTGGCACACGCGCAACGTTTTCAATATGCAGAACAGCTGATTTTCAGCGAAATAGATGTTGAATTATTGACAGCAGAGCGCAAAAAAAACACCACGTTTATCAGCCGTCCGGTGGCAGACAATTATCGCATCGTTACGATTTCCGGCAGGGGATTGCGGGTCAATAATCGTCTTTCCCGCTTCATCAACCCGACGCCATTCATCCCATCCACAGACCAATACAACGCCGGTTGCGAAGAAATTTTCTCCATTCAAGTGGCAGGATTGGCAAAGCGACTGATGCACACGCACTGCACACACCTCATCATCGGCGTGTCAGGCGGTTTGGACTCCACTTTGGCACTGTTGGTGTGCGCAAAAACGGTTGACAAACTTGGATTGCCGCGCCAAACCATTTGCGGCGTTACGATGCCCGGCTTTGGCACCACCGACCGCACCCGCACCAATGCCGTGCAATTGATGCAGTCGCTGGGCATTCAAATCAAAGAAATCAGCATCGTGGCAGCTTGTGAACAGCATTTTAAGGACATCGGGCACGACCCCAAAATTCACAACATCACCTACGAAAACACGCAAGCCCGCGAACGGACACAAATTCTCATGGATTTGTCCAACCAAATGAACGGTCTGGTGGTCGGCACGGGCGATTTGTCGGAGTTGGCACTCGGCTGGGCTACCTACAACGGCGACCATATTTCGATGTACGGTGTGAATTCCGGCATCCCGAAAACGCTCGTCCGCCATCTGGTGCGTTGGGCGGCAGAAACGCAGATGGACGAGAGCAGCAAGGCGACTTTGCAGGACATTATCAACACGCCTGTCAGCCCCGAACTGCTGCCGAAAAGTGCCGACGGCAGCATGACGCAATTCACGGAAGACGTGGTGGGACCCTACGAGTTGCACGATTTTTCCCTCTTTTACACCTTGCGCTACGGCTTCACGCCCGAAAAAATCTTTTTCCTCGCGCAACACGCTTTCAAGGGCAAATTTGATGATGCCACGATTCAAAAGTGGATGCAGGTATTCTATACGCGGTTTTTCAGTCAGCAATTCAAGCGCAGTTGCCTGCCGGACGGTCCGAAAGTGGGTTCGGTCAACCTCTCTCCGCGTGGTGATTGGCGGATGCCGAGCGATGCAAGTGTGGCGGGATGGCGCATTTTGTAATTTCGCTTATTGTCTGCCTCAGACTGAGATTGTTCTTTTCCAATAAATCCAATGCTTCCTTGTCGTTCAACCCGAAAAGTTTATGTAAAATACTTTGAGCACGATGGATTAACTTTTGATTAAGACATTCCACTTCTATCATATAGCAACCGTGAACTCTTCCTTGCAGTATCATGGCTGTTGTCGAAATAAAATTCAACACCTTTTTCGTAGCAGTGCCTGCTTTCATCCTTGTGGACCCGGCAACAAGTTCATGCCCCGAATGTAAGGAAATAACATTATCGCAGTAAGTGACAGGAACATTGACACTCTCCTGAATAAAGACGGTATAGGCACCCAGACTTTTCGCGAATGCCAATGCCGACTGTACATAATAAGCCGACCCGCTGACGGAAATGCCTATCACCGCATCCTGCTCATTGATGCCTGTAAGCAGCAGTTCCGGAATAGAACCGGCATCTTCTTCAAAATGCGTTTCGATGTCAATTGCCGCATCTGCCAAACCTCCCGAGATAAGCGTATAAACCCGTTCGCGGGGAAAACCGAACGTACAAGCCAATTCAACCGTATCAATCGCTGCCAGACGTCCGCTGGTTCCGGCTCCTACATAAATGAGGCGCCCGCCCTTAGCCAAGGCTTCTGCAACGCGGACGGCAACTTCGGCGATATCATCCAACGATTTCTTTAATTTCAGTCCTGCTTCTTCTTCGGCTTTGTACAACAATTTCACAATGCCGGAAGCATCCATCGTATGTAAATTCAAGGTTTCATCGTAAGGAATCTCCGTATTGATTTGTGAATATACTTTACCGGATTTTGTGGCGTTTTGTGCTATGCTTTCGCCCATGGCAAGCAGTACAGCACCAATCAGAGGCAAGGCATTGCCCTCGCGCATTACTTTTATTTGCACCTCTTTGTTCAGAAAAGCAAGAGAATCGTGGAGTTTTTCCTGTAATATATCTTCTATGGGATAATCACTTGTCTTGATAGCTTCCGCCAATCCGCCGCCAAGCAGGATAATATCGGTGTGATACAGCACACACGCCGTATATATCGCATTAGCCAATGCTTTTTCATAACGGCATCGTACTTCTTCATACCTGGAATCGGAAAAAATAAGGCTCAGGTCATGACCTGCACATTCGGCAATGGCGGATACTCCGGCTATTTGGTCATAAGAGCCGTCGGGCGTCATGACACAACCCAACAGGGGCAACATTTGATTCGGGTTCCATTTTCTTCCATTACGCCAAAGGGTAAAGCCTACGCCTGTGCCGACAGGCATAACGCCAATAGTATGAAATCCTTGCAGATAACCTCGCGCGGCGGCTCCGATTGCCGCAGCATCCGCATCATTAATCAGAGTTACCGGTGCTTGAAAACGTTGTTTTAGATAATTTATCCAGGATTTGTCTTTTAAGGGGTTCAAATGCGGGGCGGCGATGATTATATTTTCTCCTTTATAATCCACAACTCCGGCTGTCGAAATTCCTATGCCCATCACTTTGTCGTTGTCGTTTAAGACCAGAGACAATAACTCATCTAATGCAGCAATAAAATCCGCCGCCGTAGCCTGTTCGCCAAGGCGACTTCTGACTCTATTCACAGGTTTGGCAAGCACCCAATTTGAGATATTTTTTATTCCTGTAAGCGAGGGCGAATCAACCAAAACAACCTTTAACCAACTTCCTCCTATATCAATTCCCAAATATACTGCGTTCATCTATTTATTTTGTTTTCATTTTTCCGGTCCGTTCCACCTTGCTTCACCTCAATTTGGGGCAGTAATGGGTTGAACCTGACCATAGCGGATGCCCTGTTTCTCCCATTCAGCCAGAAAATAATCCAACCTTTTCAGGAAACTGTTGTAATCTTTTTTTTCGGGGGCAGTCCATCCCACTTCGGCATAAGCGGCTATGCGGGGATAGACTTTGGTGTTCATGTTTTGTTCGTCCGGCACTTGTTCCGTCCACATCTGACAGCCCAAACCCAGTACTTTCTTTTGCTGCTCTGCCGTCAAACCCTCGGGAACAGGTTGGAAAGAGTAGGCTTTTTCCAGAGGAATATACTTGTTGCCAAGCAAGTCAAGATAGGTCAGTAAATGGAATGAATTAACAATATCGTAACCTTCCTGTATAGTTTCCCGGATGAGGTCGATATTTCCCTCCCAACAATGCACGATGGCGTTGGACGTAAGCGGTTGTGTTATAATGTGGTCTTCGGGAAGCATCGGACGCCAATAATCAGGAATTACCTTGCCGAGCACCTCATTCCAACCCATGATGCGACGGTTTTTAGCGGCAAGCCAATGTGCTATTCGGTTAGTAAAGCTAACCTGAAGGTCGGCAGGCGACAGAATGTTGTGTTCCTGCATATATTGCACGATGGAAGGCGTATTTTTCCAGTATCTATAAGTCACTTCATCGCCGCCGATGTGTATCACATTGCCGGGAAACAAGGCTATTATTTCTTCCAACATATCTTTGATGAAATCCTCCACCGCAGGATTAGTCAGATTCAATACATCTGCCGACCCCAACCATGGATAGGAGGCTATGGCGGCACCGGAATGTCCCGGGATTTCTATTTCGGGCACAATGGTAATGTGTCGTGCGGCAGCATAAGCGACAATTTCTCGGATTTCTTCCTGAGTGTAAAAACTCGCGAATGATTTATTGAATGAAGAGTTATCACGGGCAGCACCTGTTTTTGTCAGTTCCGGATATTTTTTGATTTCAATGCGCCACCCCTGAATATCAACAAGATGCCAATGAAAAACATTCATTTTCAGGCGCGACATATTATCCAGCAATTTCAACACAACCTCTTTCCCGAGGAAATGGCGAGCTTCGTCCAACAAAAAAGCGCGCCAGCCAAGGGTCGGATAATCCGTAATCGTCCCACATTGTATCGTACCCGCCTGTCCCGATGCCTCCAATGCCGCCCCAAGCAATTGCCGCAAAGTCTGTATCCCATACAAAATACCGGCAGGCGCATTGCCTTTAATGACAATCCCTTTCGACTGAATGTCTAAAATATATCCCTCCGGATGTTTGGACAGCACGGAGG
>BBRT01000333.1 GCA_001417715.1 Candidatus Symbiothrix dinenymphae | reverse complement strand
AAGCTCACCAAGAAGCTAAAAGCGCCGTAACCGGCGTGGGGGCCGAGGCGGATGGTCCCATCATCGGAGCCGGTGTTACCGAAAAAGGCAATCCGGGTAACGGTGTAGCAACCGACATTGACGGAAAATACTCGCTCCGAGTATAGCCAAATGCCACCATCGCGGTGGCGTATCTGGGTTATTCAACCCAGGAAGTGCCCGTGAACGGGCAAACAACAATCAATGTTACATTAGCGGAAGATGCGGCTAACCTTGACGAGGTGGTGGTCGTGGGTTACGGTATTGCATCCAAAGGTGGAACTCCTTTTGGTGCAAAGGTGACAGTGAAAAGCGACCGTTTGAACATTCCGTTAACTTCTATTGACAAAGCGTTACAAGGAAATGTTGCCGGCGTACAGTCTTTGTCCAATTCAGGACAACCCGGTGCAGGTCAGCAGGTAGTTGTTCGCGGAGTAGGTACCATTAACGGTGGAACAACGCCTTTGTATGTTGTGGACGGAATACCTATTGCGTCAGGCAGTTATGGCAGTACGGCACAAACTACTGCGACTTCTATGAGCGGTGATAACTTAAATGCCCTGTCGTCTCTCAATCCGAATGATATTGAATCGATAACGATATTAAAAGATGCGGCTTCTACTTCTATTTATGGGTCTCGTGCTTCCAATGGCGTCGTTTATATTACCACCAAACAGGGTAAAGCAGGTAAAACCCAATTCAATGTAAAATTGAGTACCGGTTTTTCTTCACGCACTTCCAACAAGTTGAAGACGCTGAATAAAGACCAATACATTGATTATATCACCGAAGCGCGCGCTAATGCAGGTTTTAATGACGGTACTGTCGAGGTTGCCGGAAAACAAGTGAATAAGTTTATTGCCGACCAATTCAAAGTTCGGAATGCGGATGGTGATTTTTATGATTTTGACTGGATTGGTGCTGCATATAACGATAACGCACCGATTACCACTGCTGATTTCACTGCTTCCGGCGGAACCGAACGAACCAAATTTTTCCTTGGTTTATCTGCTCTTGACCAAGATGGTATTGTGCTTGATACGTATTTGAAGCGTTATACCGGTCGTCTCAATTTAGACCATACCGTAAATAATAACGTTAAAATGGGGGCTAATTTGGCACTTTCTTATAGTGACCAATTTTCGCCAATGACTACCGGCAGTTTTTTGATTAACCCGGTAAATGCATCAGCACTGCATTCTCCGTTGGAGCCGGGAATTATTGGTATTGGTTCTACTCTGAGCGATGGAACTCCATTAGAACCGGGACCTAATATTAATTATATGTCAACAACTCAAAACGGCAATTTTTTGGCCAGTAGTGCTTATGATGACTTTTCGTCCCGAACAGCTCGGAGTACTACCAGTGGGTATGTACAATGGTCTTTTTTGGATGGATTTACGCTGAAAGGAATTGCAGGATATGATTATTTCTACCTTACAGAAGAAGAATGGAGGGATGCCCGTCCAAGAGGAACCGGAGGTACCGGACATGGAATGGCATCATCTACTATTACTGAGCAACTTTCATGGAATGAAACCGTTACGTTGAACTATATTAAAACGATATCAGACTCACATAATCTGAATATTTTATTAGGTCAAGAGGCTCAATCGGAAGGCTATCGCTATGCGTTAGGTGAAAAGATGGATTTTGCCGGTAGTTATTCTCATTATATGTCTCAGGGTGCAACTCCCTCTAATGCAGCCGGAGAACGTTTTGCCTCTTCTTTGGCTTCTTTCTTCGGTACGGCAAATTACAATTATGACCAAAAATATTTCTTATCTGCCAGTTTACGTGGAGATGGTTCTTCCCGCTTGTCTAAGGATAATCGTTGGAGCACTTTCTGGTCAACAGGATTTTCGTGGTATATTAACAAGGAAGAGTTTTTGAACCGGGTGGATATTATTGACAATTTGAACTTGCGTGCGAGTTATGGTACTACGGGAAATCAATCGGGTATAGACCGTTATGCTGCGTTGGCTCTCTATTCCGGCGTCGAATACAATGGAGAAGCAGGGCTTTTCCCTTCTCAGGTTGAAAATCCCAATTTGACATGGGAAAAAACAACGTCCCTGGATATTGGTATCGACGTAGCGATTTTGAAAAATCGTTTAAGTGCCACTATTGATTGGTACAACAGGGACACAAAGGAGGCTTTATTAAATTCCCAACTGTCACGCGCGACCGGTTTCTCATCCCTTATTGCCAATGTAGGAGAACTAACCAATAGCGGAATTGAAATCGCATTAAACGGTACGCCTGTCAGAACGAATAATATTGAATGGACAGCAGGCTTCAATATTACTTCCAACACGAACAAAATCACCAAGTTGTATGAAGGGGCGGAAATCATCAGTTTACCCCCCTATGGTATATACCGTGAAGGCGAAGATTTGCAAAGTTTCTATACCTACCGCTGGGCAGGTGTAAATCCCGCAGATGGAAGTCCAATGTATTATGACAACGACGGTGAAATTATGCGTGCCTACAATGAAAATGGAGATACCCGCCGGATTGTGGGGTCTGCTGCACCAAAATTTTATGGTGGTTTCAATACGAAAATCCTTGCTTATGGGGTTGATTTATCCTTGGGCTTTTATTACACCTACGGAAACAAAATTTACGATAATTCTTGGATAAATCTTACCGGCTCAGGTAGCAGAAACCTTTATAATCAGTTTGATGTGATAACTAACCGTTGGAAAAAAGAGGGCGATATTGCGGCCTATCCAAAACCATATTACGGTTATCCTCAAAACATTAGTTATGCCACAACGGATAAAAGTGTCTTTGATGGTTCTTATCTCCGTCTGCGCGATGTTACGCTGGGTTATACTTTACCCCACAAATTCATAAAACCTACCGGATTGCAAAATGTACGGATATATGCGCAAGGAACTAACTTGCTCACCTTTACTAAATTCCCTGATTTGGATCCGGAAGTAGGCGGTGGTAAAAACGCGGGCTATTACCACATGGGATATCCCAATGCTCGCACAGTAACGTTTGGTTTAGATGTTAAATTTTAAATAAAAAGAAAATGAAAAAGTTAGAATTAATAGTATTGATAATTTGTGCAGGACTTGTTTCATGTGATGATTTTCTGACACAAGACCCTTATACCTCCATGTCCGAAGATGCGGCAATTTCCGATAATATAACGGCAAATTATGCTTTGGTAGGTATTTATGATAGATTTCAGAGTGAGTACCTTTATGGTAGAAATTATTTGGGAGCGCCCGATGCTACTACGGAAAACGTTATTCTTGCACCGAATGGTGTTCAGCTTGTAGCAGAGGCTCAATGGTCGATGACTAATGCAACCGGAGATGCTGCTGATATGTGGCTGTATGGCTATTCTGCCATAAATGCGGCTAATAAAATACTGTCAAAAGTGGATGGTATTGTTGCTACCGATGAGCAAAAACAACAAATTAAGGGTGAAGCCTTGGTTATTCGTGGCATGGTGCATTTGGATTTGGTACGCATATTTGCGCAAGCCTACCCCGGTAGTGAAAATGGCTTGGGAATTCCTTATATAAAGGTAAGTAGCGTTTACGAAAAACCGGCAAGGGATAAAATTAGCGATGTGTACACCAATATCATTGCAGACTTGCAAGAGGGAGCCGGTTTATTAACTCAAAGCGGCAAAGACAATGCCCCCTATCGCATCAATAGTTGGGCAGCCAAAGCGTTATTAGCTAAGGCTCACATGATGAAATTGGATTATGCTGCTGCAAAACCAATTTTGAAGGATATTATTGATAATAGCGGTTATTCTATCCTTGAAAATGCCAATTATGTGTCGGCATGGGCTAACAAATACAATGCAACAGCAAAAAAAGAGTTTTTGTTTGCCATCTCAAATCTTTCTACGGATTATCTCTCAGCGCTCTCGTTGAGTTATCTGTATGTACAAGACGGTTATGGCAATTTGCGGGCATCGGACAATCTTGTAACGTTGTATGAGTCAACGGATGTTCGGAAAACAGCCTTTTTCCTTGCCGGTACAGGAGCAATGACCGGGTCGACAATGGTCAACAAATATCCTTCACGGGAGGGAATGCTCGGTTTGAGTGATATTCCATTAGTACGTTTGTCGGATATCTATTTATATTATGCTGAAGCCTCGGCTTATACCGGTGATGATGTGACTGCAATCACCTATTTGGATATAATCCGTCAACGGGCAGATGCCTCAGCAACTGCATCCACAGAGACGGGCAATGCTTTGAAAGATAAAATTTTCCTGGAAAGACGAAAAGAACTGGCTTTTGAGGGAGAGTATCTGTTCGATTTGAAGCGTTACCAAAAAACGATTAACAGCGCCTATAATGCATCCAACGTGCTATACAAGGTGGTTCCTTACCCCAGCGAGCTGCGTGCATTCCCGATTCCACAAGGCGAGTTGGATGCTAATCCCAATATGGAACCTAATCCCGGATATTAATAATAAAAAAATAAGTATATGAAAACAACAATGAAATATTTTGCTTTTGGCATTCTTGCGCTTGGCTTTGTTGCCTGCGAAGATGACAAAACGTATAATGGACCTGCTCAAATTGCGTTTGCGAGCAAAACAGCGACATATAGTTATGCCGGTACTGTAGCGGATACAACCATCGTCTTGTCGATACAATTGATAGCAGATGCTCCGCAAAGGGACATTGCCGCAACAGTTGCAGTCGATGCCGCTTCAACAGCCGTGGCGACAGTTCCTGCATCGGCAACAATCCCTGCCGGACGGTATGCCGCCGAATTACCGGTAACATTCACGTATGCTCAACTGAATACAGGTGTCGGCAAATTGATTTTGAGCTTGACATCAGACGTAAAAGTAGCCGCCAATTACGACACATTGACAGTTACCATTACGAAATGGTGATTATACATTTGTCGCACACCCCATCAAATAAACTTGATTTTTCGGGCGGCAAAAAAACTCATTTGGAACAGCAAAATTCCGTGCTTGAAGCGGCTGATTTGAGTGGAGCCATACTCGCGGTCTTTGTAACGGATGATGATTTCGGTGATTTTCAAGTTTTGTTTGGCAGCCCCAAACAGCAAATCAAAGTCGCCAAACGGGTCAAAATCGCCAAAATAGGAGCGGTTGGCTTTGATTTTTTCATAATCTTCGCGATACAACACCTTCGTGCCGCACAGCGTATCTTTCAAGTTTTGACTCAACAGATAGGAGAAAAACATGCCAAAGAACTTGTTGCCCAACAAGTTAAGAAACCGCATCGCGTTTTTGTCCATCGGATATACCAAGCGGCAACCGTTGATAAATTCGCCTTTATTGTCGCGCAAAGCCTCGTAAAACTTCGGCAATTCTTCGGGCGGGACGGTCAAATCGGCATCCAAAATCATCAATACATCGCCGGTAGCTGCATCAAAGGCTTCGCGCACGGCATTGCCTTTACCTTTTTCTGTCTGTCGCATCAGGCGAATATTTTTGTCGGGATAGGCGGCTTGCACACGCTCCATTTCCTCATACGTTCCGTCAGATGAGCCGCCCTCAATGAAAATAAACTCTTGCGAGATGCCAAAATTTGGCGTGCGCTTGATAGCGTTTTCAATATTGCCGCGCTCGTTTCGCGCCGGAACAACAATGGTCACACTCGAATGGGTTTCATGCACCGGAATCGGACGTGCCACAATAATGCTCACCAAGTTGAGATTGTTCAGCAAGGGAAGATTCGATAAAACCCTGTTAAATAGTGAACTAACCAGCGGAATATAGAGCGGAAACAGCACTTTTTTCTCCGTCTTAATAATCCGGTAATTTTCTAATGCCAACAAATTCTCAATATCGGTCGGAGAGAACCAGTTTTGATTAGGCTGTTTTTGCTTTAATCCAATGAGTTCCAGCAATTTGATAACCGGCTCCCACAAGAAACTATAATTTGAAATGACGATGCGCGTGTGCGGATAACACAGTTGGCGAATATTATGAATCGCTTTTTGAGCATCCCACAAGCAAGTTAAAGTATCGCTCAAAATGACGTAATCAAATTTTTCATCAGACTGCATAGTCTCCACATCATCCACGCAGAAATGCAAATCAGGGTGTTTCCGGCGCGCAATGTCAATCACTTCCGGTGCAAAATCAATGCCTACACCGTAAGAGGGCTTAACGGCATTCAGCAAATCGCCCGACCCGCACCCAATTTCAATCACCCTTCTGCCCTCCGGAATGATAAATGAAAAATACTTTGCGAGCAGTTGGTGATAAAACCTCCCCCGTCGATTCCATTTTTCCCGTTTCTCGGCGTTCTGCCCGTAAAAATTTTGTATATCCCGCTTTGTCATCTGCTAATGAAATTTGAAAGTGCAAAAATAATTAGAATTTGTCAAAATCCACTTGGATAGACTACCTCATACAGTATTGCCGGTTCTTCACCGTCTTTGCCTATTTGCCCTATTTTGCGGAAAGTGCCCTGATATTTGTTCTCAACGAAGTAGAGATACCGCCAAACAGTTGAGATGACAGAATTTGTTTTTTGTGCAG
>BBRT01000332.1 GCA_001417715.1 Candidatus Symbiothrix dinenymphae | reverse complement strand
ACGCACAGGGCTAATGTGTGCCCCACATCGCGCAAATGTGTGTATCCTTTATCCTTCACGGCTTTGGCGATGGTGCCGGCATTATCACTGACGAGGTAGACAGGCGGTGCCTTCATCTTTTCTTCCGCCTTGTCTAATACTTTCGTAATACTTGCACTGTTCCAACTCTTTCCTACGCTTATATCCAATACATCTACATCATTGAATGTCAGTGCTTTTTCTCCTATTTTGCCTGCCGGAACACTTAACGTGAGAAGCATTTTCTCACTGGCAATCATCATGCTTTCATCCAATATTTCAGCATATCCCTCTTCATATTCCTCCGATTTGGATTCCTTGTAAATAGAATAACCGCTCTTTTCAACCCAATTCTTGATGCTGGTGTAGCTGGGTATCTTGGGCAGATTCCATTCAAAACGGGCATTGAGATAAATGAGCATTTTTCTCGTGGTTCTAAGTCCCAGGTGACAATGAACATACATTTCGACACACAATGAAACCAGCATGTCTGTATAGCCGTGTCGTGCAATGAGCTCGTGAGAATAATCAGCAAAGCCCCGTTTTTTTTTAACACATTCAGCTTTCAGTTGTGCTGATAACACTTTGCTCTTGCTCTTGTGCAAATCCCTGCTTTTGGCAAGGTCTTTGTTTTTCTGCTTCTCTTCCCGCAACGCTTGACGGCAGGATTGCAACTCTCTCTCTAATTTTTCTTCGCGCTTCGTTTTCATAAATTGCTATTATTTAATTGTTTATAAGGCGCAAAGGTAGTGCTTTTTGATGAGTTTTGCAAATCCGTTTGCACACCCTACCATACGGGGTAGCCGTCAAGTTAAGGCTGAAAGCCTTTGAGCAACAGCGTAGGGCATCGTCCGGTCGTGTTCGGAAGATTTAGTCAAATATTTTGCTTACCTTTGTCATCGAAAAATAAGGAAAATGTCATTTACAAACTGTCCTTCTATAAAATCTATACGCGATGTCGAAAATTTTAATAACAGGTGCCGGCGGCTTTATAGGCAGCTTTTTGGTGGAACAGGTCTTGAGCGAAGGCATGGAAACGTGGGCGGGAGTTAGGCAGAGTAGCAGCAAAGAATTTCTGCAAGATGCTCGTATTCAGTTCATTGACCTCAATTTTGGCGACAAAGAGCGGCTGAAAGCGCAAATCATTGCGCACGCGGCTCAACATGGCACTTGGGATTATGTGATTCACAATGCCGGCGTGACGAAATGCCTCGACACAGCCGATTTTGAACGTGTCAATTACCTGAACACCAAGCATTTGATTGAGGCATTGCAAGAAACAGGCAATGTGCCACAGAAGTTCCTGCTGATGAGTAGCCTCAGCGCGCACAAAGCGGATTTGCACACGGCTTACGGCGACAGTAAACTGCGCGCAGAGGCGTTTCTAAAAGCACAACCGGCGTTTCCATACCTGATTTTTTGCCCGACGGGGGTTTACGGGCCGCGCGAAAAAGATTATTTTCTGATGTTAAAAACCCTCCAAAGCGGCTTGGATGTGGTCGCCGGTTTTGAACCGCAGCGACTGACATTCATCTACGTGAAAGACTTGGCAAAGGCGGCTTTCCTCGCGTTGCAATCCCCGGCAACCAATGCCACCTACTTCCTGGCCGATGGAAAAGTATATTTGGACGAAGATTACACCGCCATTGCAAAAAAAGCGTTAGGAAAACGCTACACACTGAAAATCCGAGTGCCATTGGCAGTGCTGAAAGCCGTGTGCCTCCTCTCCGAATCCCTCGCCAAACTCACAAAAAAACCGGCAACACTGAACAGCGACAAATACAAAATCATGGCTCAGCGCGATTGGACGTGCGATTGTACAGCGGCAGCGGCAGATTTTGGCTTCCGCCCCGACTACGACTTAAGTCGCGGCATAGAGGAATGTGTCCGGTGGTATCGTGTGAATGGGTGGCTGCGCCGTTGCGGCAGTATGTAACCCGCTTAATTTAGTTATCCAAGCATTGAAACGTGGACATTTGTTTATAATATTATGTAAGCCAATTGCTTCTGCTAAGATATTGCCATAAACAACTTTATTATAGCCCGCAATAATTTTTGCCAATCTTTTGGAAGGTGCAGTTTCAGCACTGTTATTTATCATTTCCGGATTAGTAAATTGCTGAAATGTAGCCTGTAATAATTGCGCATCAACAATTTCATTTGGAGTAAATTGTTGATTGAATATGTTGATTTCATTGAATAACAAACCCTCAAATTCGTGCAGTTGCATATACGGAATAAAACGATGGCGCAGTTGAGAGTCAATATCTTCATTCATTTTATGATCGAGAAAGGCTAACCTTTCGTTTTTATCCACAATGGATAGCGATTCTTCCCAACCCGGAAAATTATACTTTTGATATAATCCATAGTAGTCTATTAACATCGAAACGTGTGCCGCAGGCTCTTTTTTTAAGTGGTTTTCTATTTGTTTTTTTAATTCCGCCCACTTAACAATTCCACCGTTGCTTTTCTTTATCAATGGCGATTGAATATATATTTGCCTCGCAAGAAAATGCGGAAATAGCGTTTTTTTACAAAACTCCTGCTCTGTTTCGCCCTCACATATAATGATTATTCGTTTCATTGCATTAAAAATTGGGTTGTCCTGATGTAATAATATTCCGCTTCCAAAGGTCGTCTATCGTATAATCTTCTAACCAAAGTGATAGCGATTCTGAATCTAATCGTTTGAATAAGCTTTCGCCGTTAATTAAATCCACCGTAATCACATCTTCCGGTTGAAAGTGGCTGATTAAATCGGTCGATTGAGTTGCTAAAATTACCTGACACTGCTTTGAAGCAACCGATTTTATCATCCCTGCAAGCTTCGCAATAGCAGCCGGATGAAGTCCGAGTTCCGGCTCGTCAATGATAATCGTATCCGGCAAATTGGGCTGCATAAAAAGCGTCGTAAGTGCTATAAACCGTATTGTTCCATCCGACAAATCATTCACGCCATATACTACGTCACTATATTTGTCTTTCCAATGCAACCGTAAATAATTTTCAGAATTTGGTTGCAAAAAGAAATCAGAAAAATAAGGAGCTATGCTCTGAATTGTTTGTATAATTCGTTGATATATAATAGAATTACTTTTCTTTATATTATATAAAAAGGCAGCCAAATTATCTCCTTTTTCATAAAGATAAAAAATGTCATTTTCGATATGGCTCATTTTCGTAAAGGGGGAATTTGAACCTGTGTCGTGAAACTGATATTTTCGAAACCCATTTAAATATTGTACAGCATCTTTTGCCCAATATTTTTCTGCACTTTTAAGATTTGCTTCTTTAGTTGATGTGCGGAAACTATATTCGGTCCCTTCATAAGATAATATTTCTTTAGCAAAAATAAATCCATCATTCCCATACCACAAAATCACAACATATTCATTGGCACCACTACCAAATCCTATTTCAAACGAGATTTCTTCTGTTTCTTTCTTTCCATTGTGCAAGATTTTGTCTTCTCCTCCTTTCAATGCAATATATTCCTGCAAATTTCTGTTATAAAGTCTATTCAAAAACTCAAAGAAAGAGATAAAATTGCTTTTACCGCTCCCATTTGCACCAATGAGAATGTTGATGTTCTTAAAATCAACTTTCTGATGCTTAATTGATTTATATCCACTTATTTCTATATAATCCATAAACTAAAATTTGTGCAAAGATACGATTTTTTTTTAGGATTTTAAATCCGTAATGGTGTGGTTGTAGCGGAAAATCGTTGCTTGCGCGCGCTTTTCACCGCAAGATATCATCATGCTGCTGGTGATGGCGATATTGCTCATAAGTTGCTGTTTTTTCGCTTTTTCTGTGTTTTAACTTGTGCTAATCGGTGCGATTGTGAACTGTTTATTAACAATTAGCGAATTTAAGCTGTTGAAAAATAACTCATAACTCATAACTCATAATTCATAATTATTGCGTACCTTTGCGGCTCAAAATGTTTTGAAATTATGGGAAAGATTATTGCATTAGCAAATCAAAAGGGTGGGGTTGGAAAGACCACTACCGCTATTAATTTGGCTGCTTCTTTGGTGGCTTTAGATAAGAGGGTGTTGGTGGTGGATGCCGACCCACAGGGAAATGCTTCATCCGGATTGGGAATTGACCTTCGTACACTGACAAATACTATTTACGAGTGTATGATAAATGGTGAGGACACGAAGGATGCCTTGGCGCATACCGAGATGTCGAATTTGGACGTTTTGCCATCGAATATCAATTTGGTTGGTGCCGAAGTAGAAATGCTTCAAATGGAGAACCGCGAAATGGTGCTGAGAAAAATTCTGGCACAGGTGAAAGACGACTACGACTTTATACTGATAGATTGTGCGCCTTCGCTGGGGATTATTACCGTGAATGCGTTGGCGGCAGCCGACTCTGTGCTGATTCCGGTGCAGTGCGAATACTTTGCCCTGGAAGGTATCGCCAAACTGCTGAATACCACCAAGATAGTAACATCCAAACTGAATACGGCGTTGAAAATTGAGGGCTTTGTAATGACGATGTACGATGCGCGGTTGCGGTTGGCCAATCAGGTGGTTGACGATGTGCGGAAAAATTTTGGTGATTTATCGTTTGAAACCATCATCCAGCGCAATGTGAAATTGACTGAATCAACCAGTTTCAGTCGTCCGGTCATCCTCTACGATGCCGACTCCAAAGGCGCGCTCAACCACTTGCAATTGGCACAGGAGTTATTAGACAGACAAGATAAGAAAAAAAAATAAATGGCAAAACAGAAACAACCGGCATTAGGCAGAGGTTTGGGCGCACTCATCTCGATGAACGACGAAGTGCACACAAGTGGTTCATCCAGCATCAACGAAATAGAATTAGCAAAAATCACCCCCAACCCCGACCAACCGCGAACCTTATTTGATGAGGCGACTTTGGAGGAATTGGCGGCATCTATCCGTGCCGTTGGTGTGGTGCAACCCATCACTTTACGCGAAATGGGGGACGACAGTTACCAGATTATTTCCGGCGAACGGCGCTACCGTGCAGCACTGAAAGCAGGTTTGGACACCATCCCGGCATACATCAGGACGGCTTCGGACGAAAATGTCAAGATAATGGCGTTGATTGAGAACATCCAGCGGGAAGACTTGAATGCCATCGAAATGGCTCTGGCTTTCCAAACTCTCATCGAAAATTACCAACTGACGCAAGAAAAACTCAGCGAGCAGATTGGTAAAAAGCGGGCAACGATTGCCAACTATCTGCGTCTCCTGAAACTACCGGCAGAAATTCAGATAGGGCTGCGAGACAAGAAGATAGATATGGGACATGCCAAACTGATATTGTCGGTCGAAAACCCTTCCGACCAGTTGTATATCTACGAATCGGTGGTGGAGCAAGGCTTGTCGGTACGCCGGACAGAAGAAATAATTGCGGCATTGAATCAAGACAAAGTATTGTCCGAACCCGAAAATTCACCCAAAGAATCCAAATCGCCTGCCAAAAGGCAAGCACAAGAAATGACGGAGGCTTTCCAGCCCTTGAAAAAACACCTCTCCGATGTGTTGGCGGCCAATGTCAATCTCACCCTCAACGAAAAAGGCGCAGGCAAAATCACCATCGCATTTGCCAATCAGGACGAGCTGGAAAGCATCATCCAACGCTTTGATGCGATAACGCCGCGGTAAGAATTGTCCCCATTTGATACACTGCGAAGCTCACTATCCACGCTAATATGGTGGTGTAGGCTATTGTGAGTAGTGCCCACTTCCACGAGCCGGATTCGTTTTTGATGGCGGTGACGGTGGCGACGCACGGGAAATAGATTAGCACGAACAATAGCAGGCTCAGGGCTACCAAGGGGGTGAAGATGGGTGTGCCGTCGGCGTATTTTTCTGCTTGCAAACGTTGCCCCAGCACTACGGTGTCTTCTTCGTCTTCACCGCTGTAAAGGATGCTCAATGTGCTGATTATTACTTCTTTAGCTGCCATTCCTGACAACAGGCTTGCGCTGATTTTCCAGTCAAAACCCAGCGGGCGCATCACGGGTTCGATAAATCGTCCAATTCGTCCGATGTAGGAGTTTTCTGCCTGCTGCTCAGCCTGCTGCTTTGCCAACTCTGTGGTCGTTTGTTCGGTTTGCAGGGCTGTTAATTCGCCGGTTGGTTGGCTGTTGCGCGGGAAGTATTGCAAAAACCAGATGAAAATGGAGGCTACCAAAATCAGTCCGCCCATTTTCTTTAAATATTGCGAGACTTTGCTCCAAATGTGGCGCGAAATAGCCTTTACGGTTGGCATACGGTAGGGAGGCAGTTCCATCACGAACGGCAAATCGTCCTCCGTAATCACAAATTTTTTGAAAAAGAGTGCTGCCAAGCACGCCAGCGCGATGCCTGTGACGTAGAGCATAAACAAAATAAGTCCGCCCTGTGAGGGGAAAAAGGCAGCGATGAGCAGGATATAGACCGGCAGGCGGGCTGAGCACGACATCAGCGGGTTTATCAACATCGTAATCAGCCTCACGTTGCGACTTTCGATGATGCGCGTCCCCATAATCGCGGGCACATTGCACCCAAAGCCCATCAGCAACGGGATAAACGACTTGCCGTGCAGCCCAATTTTGTGCATAAACTTGTCCATGATAAACGCCGCACGAGCCATGTAGCCGGTGTCTTCCATCACCGAGATAAACAAATACAGGATGATGATATTGGGCAGAAACACAATAGCCTACACCACCATATTAGCGTGGATAGTGAGCTTCGCAGTGTATCAAATGGGGACAATTCTTACCGCGGCGTTATCGCATCAAAGCGTTGGATGATGCTTTCCAGCTCGTCCT
>BBRT01000331.1 GCA_001417715.1 Candidatus Symbiothrix dinenymphae | reverse complement strand
GAGCCAAAGCGCACAGAACGGTTTGATTATCCCACCGATGCCATTCGCGAAATTGTTATCAATATGGTAGTACATCGCGACTATCGTGACAGTTCGGGAAGTGTTATTAAAATTTTTGACGACAGAATGGAATTTTACAATCCGGGCAAACTTTATGGCGGAAATACCCTTGAAGGACTGCTTTCGGGAAAATATTCTTCCAAATCGCGCAACAAATTGGTTACCAAGGCATTTAAGGAAATGGGAGAGATAGAAAAATACGGCACCGGCATTACCCGTGTGCAGGATATTTGCAGAAATTATGGAGTGAAAGAGCCATTGTTTGAGGAAATTACAAATGGCTTTCAGGTAACGCTGTATAAAGAAAAATTGCCTGACTTTATACCTCCGAAAAATGCGATGTTGGTTGATAATTCAAAAACCGACCTAAAAACCGACCTAAAAACCGGCATAGAAACTACTGAAATTGATGATTCAAAAACTGACCTAAAAACCGACTTAAAAACCGACTTAAAAACCGACCTAAAAACCGACTTAAAAACCGACCTAAAAACTGATGAGATTGATGATTTGATACTGTCGTTAATTGAGGAGAATCCGCTTCTAACAATTCCTGAGATTGCACAAAAAACAGGGAAAAAACTAACTGCCACTAAAGAGAGGTTAAACAAACTGAAAACCGCAGGTTTGCTTGACCGCGTAGGTGGCAAAAGGGGAGGGTATTGGAAAATAAAAGCATTATTTGATCGATAATTCGCAAAGTAGAACAATTTTAGTTACCTTTGCGCCGAAATAAAAAAATTAGTAATATGGATTTTACAAAATCACAAAAGAAAACCGCCCGCGAACTAATCAACAAAGCCCTCCAAAACGAAAGCAGGGAATGTTTAGAAAAGGCAGAAGCATTGCTGCAAAATCGCAAGCATAACGATTTGTCCAATTATCAAATATGCGTAGATTTGTCCAATTTGATAACAAATTTTGACAAATATGTGGCGAAGCGGTATGATGGGCTACCAAGTTCATACTATTTTACTGCAATAATTGGATTGTATGTGGATGAGGCGTTGACAGGTGAGGATTTGGATGCTTTGGGTGAGGCTGCAAAAGCTGCGATATTGAGGGGAGCTGGGATTTTTGACGGTAAAATTTTTACAGAGCGATTTTGAAAAGATAGCGAATACAATGTGCGATTACTGCTATTGATAATGAGGATATTACAATTTGGCAGTCAGTGACTGCCAAATTCAACGAGCAAAAAATTCCATTACTTCCTGCTGAAAAATTGTTGCATAAATTATCTTAATAGATATTTTTTATTAAAAGTTTATTCTGAAATTGTTAGTTTATGATTAGCAAACAAAAATTGAAAAATATACTCAGCGATACAGAAAGTTATCATGTGGAGCGAACTATCTCGACAGACAATATGGATAAGTTCTGTCAGGCTATTTGCGCTTTCTCGAATGATGTTTCGGGCAGCGGCAAGAATGGCTACCTGATTCTTGGTGCGCATGATGATGGAAAATTGTCAGGACTGAAAGTTGATGATAAATTGTTGCTGAAAATATCCAATATCCGGACAGATGGCAACATACTGCCACAGCCGGTGATGACGGTTGAGAAATTTACTTTTGATGCCGGTGATTTGTTGGTGGCGGAAGTACAACCTTCGGAGTTGCCTCCGATACGTTATAAAGGGCGCGTTTGGGTTCGCGTTGGACCGCGCAAAGGGCTTGCTACGGATGCTGAGCAAAAGATTTTGACGGAGCGAAGGTTATCTTGTATCCGAACGTTCGATGCTATGCCGTGTATAGGCACTTCTATTGCCGACCTTGATATTCCAATTATTAAAAAAGAATTTTTGCCGCAAGCAGTAGCCGAAGAAGTACTTGAGGAGGACAAGCGAAGCATTGAAGAGCAATTGTCTTCTTTGGGGTTTTATGACTTGCGCTACAATTGTCCAACTTGCGGAGCGATTATTCTCTTTGGGTTAAATCCTGAACGATATATTCATGGCTCCTATGTGCAATATGTTCGTTTTAAGGGGAAAAACAAAGCGGCTGACATTGCCAATGAGTTTAAATTTAGTGGCAATCTGTGCAAAGCATTAGTGAAGATAGATAATTTTATTGAAACAAGCGTTTCGCAAAAACGTCCAATTCCGGTAAGCGTTTTGAGAGAAGAAACGGTTTCAAACTATCCGTATTGGGCTACTCGTGAGTTACTTATGAACGCTATTATGCACCGCGATTATGAATCGAATGCTCCAATTCAATTTTATGAATACGACGACCGGATTGAGGTGTTGAATCATGGCGGGTTGTATGGCAAGGTGCATTCCGGCAATTTTCCGAATGTGAATGACTACCGCAATCCTTTTATTGCCGAAGCGATGAAGGTTTTGGGTTATGTAAATCGTTTCAGCAGAGGGGTCAATCGTGTCCAAAAGGAGTTGATAGATAATGGTAATGGGGAAGCAACTTTTAATTTGAAACTAATTACGGCTTTCAAAGTAGTGGAAAAAATTTCCGAGTATTACTTTGAGGAAGGTTTCGGGGGTGATACCGCGCAAGATACCGCGCAAGTCACCGCGCAAGATACCGCGCAAGTCACCGCGCAAGATACCGCGCAAGTCACCGCGCAAGTGACAGAATTGATTGGTGTTTTAGACGGAGAAATGAATCGGCAGGAAATGCAAATTGCATTGCACTTGTTGCATAGGGAGCATTTTCGATTAAATTATTTAAACCCGGCTTTAGCACAAGGCGTTATTGAACGAACTATACCGGATAAACCCAATAGTAGAATGCAAAAGTACAAACTTACTCCATTGGGTTTGATGTTGAAAAAATAAAAATGATGGCAAAGATGAAAATTTAAATACATTGATTTGTTTCTTTTTAAAACAAAAAATATATGAAAGTAGCACTATTTCAAGATTGGCTTACCGAGTTTGGTGATGCCGAAAAGGTTTTTTCGGCTATTTGTGAATTGTATCTGGAGGCAGATAATATATACGCTTGTGTATAACGAAGATGTGTTGAAAAAATAAATGCTTTCCACAAACATCTGCGGCAAAAAACTTGCCAATTCGGGCTACAAATTCAAATACCCGTTTGAAGAGGCGATTACAGATTGATATAAAGATAATGATTGTAAATTTTTGAAATAAGATATAAACAAAGAATTTTACAAGAGCACAAAAGAAAACCGCCCGCGAACTAATCAACGAAGCCCTCCAAAAGGACAGCAGAGATTGTTTGGAAAAAGCAGCGGCATTGCTGCAAAATCGCAAACATGATGACTTGTCCAATCATCAAACACGCGTGGATTTTTGACAATTTATTAAAAGATAGCAAATGCAAAGCATGAATTTCTAATTTCGCATTTTGCGTTTCGCATTTTGCGAAATATTTTGTACCTTTGCACCCTCTAAATTAAAAAGGATAGAATGAAAACGAATAGTCCATATAATCCATTTCTCGTTGCAGGATATTGCAGCCCTGAATATTTTTGCGACC
The DNA here is from genome assembly GCA_001417715.1 of Candidatus Symbiothrix dinenymphae. Taxonomy (GTDB): domain Bacteria; phylum Bacteroidota; class Bacteroidia; order Bacteroidales; family Azobacteroidaceae; genus Azobacteroides; species Azobacteroides dinenymphae. The sequence goes on along the minus strand of BBRT01000331.1, from coordinate 3,403 downwards.
GTGAAACAGAAACAGCAAAAATCATTTCAGCACTCAAAAATGGTAGAAATCTATCTTTGATGAGTCCGCGACGTTTGGGAAAAACAGGGCTGATTCATCACGTTTTTTATAAAATACTGGAAAGCGATAAAAATGCCGTCTGCATCTATTTGGATATATATTCTACTCAAAATTTAAATGATTTTGTTAAGATTTTTGCGGAAAACGTTCTGGGGAAAGAGGACGGCAACTTGGACAAGGCGATGAAAACGTTTGCTTCTTTTTTCAAAAGTTTTCGTCCGACACTTTCGTATGATGCCATTTCCGGTCAGCCGGAATTAAGCGTTAAGGTCGAAAAGGAGTTCACGGATAGAAGTTTGCAGGAAGTGTTTTCGTACTTGCAACAATCGAACAAAAGTTGCTATATTGCAATAGACGAATTTCAACAAGTGGCAGAGTATCCGGAAAAAGGAACAGAAGCCTTGTTGCGCTCTTATATTCAATTTTTGCCTAATGTAAAATTTATTTTTGCCGGAAGTAGGCAACATTTGATGAGTGAGATATTTCTGTCTGCCAAACGCCCTTTTTATCAAAGCACCCAAATAATGTCGCTCAAAGTGATTGATAAAAATATGTATTATCAATTTGCAAATGAGCATTTCAAAAAAAAAGGATTTACATTGAGTGTAGAATGTTTTGATTATATTTATACTAATTTTGAAGGGCATACATGGTATGTGCAAGCTGTTCTTAATCGTCTGTATGAATATCGAAAAAAAATAAACACTGTTGAAATAGTTTATTATGCCGTGCAGGAGCTACTTGATGAAAATACCTATTCCTATCAGGAATTGCTGAATGCATACACCGCCATTCAAGTTAATCTGCTTCGGGCGATAGCAAAAGAAAAAGTGGTGGAGCAAATAAATTCCGGCGATTTTATTTCTAAGTATGGTTTGAAAAATGCAAGTAGTGTGAGTCGTTCATTGAAAAAAATGCTTGATACAGAACTGGTTTACAAATCGGAAAAAGGATATATCGTTTATGATAGATTTTTAAGCTTATGGCTTGAAAAATAATTAAATATGGATGTCATCGAGGGTTGATATTGAATTACGATTTTTGATAAAAACTTGGAAAAGTGTAGTTTTTATATGCATATTTACTTGGAAAAGTGTAGTTTTTACTTGCGTATTTGATTGGAAAAGTGTACTTTTGCAGCGTTATTTTTAATGGAAAAGTGTAATTTATGCTGAAAAGGAAAATACAATTGCTTATGACAGAGCATTTTAAGTCAATGTCTAATAAGAAGATATTGGTCATTGATGGAGCGCGGCAGATTGGGAAGAGTTATATTATCCGGTTTGTTGGTGGTAAATTGTTCAAAAATTACATTGAAATCAATCTCTTGGCTGATTCTTTGGGTGCTCAACTTTTTGCGCATACAAAAACTGTGGAGGACTTTTATCTGCAGTTGAGTATGCTCGCAGGCAGCAAAATGGGAACAAAAGAGGATACGCTCGTTTTTTTGGACGAGATACAGGCGTACCCTCATTTGCTTACGCTGCTCAAATTTTTGCAACAGGATGGGCGGTTTACTTACATTGCAAGCGGCTCGTTGTTGGGGGTTACTTTGGCGCAAACGGAATCTATCCCAATGGGCAGTATCGAAATAAAACGGATGTATCCACTTGATTTTGAGGAATTTCTGTGGGCTAACAATTTTGGAAAAGAAGCTATAACCGGTTTGCGACAAAAATTTTTGACACGCGAAAGTTTGCCGGAAAACATTCACAACAAAGTGATGGATTTGTTTAAGAAGTATCTTATTGCAGGCGGATTGCCCGATGCGGTCAATACTTACCTTGAGACAAAAAATGTGATGCGCGTGCGTGATTTGCAAACCGAGATTCAGCATTATTACGCCATTGATGCTTCAAAATATGATACGGATAATCGTTTGAAAATCAGAAAGATATATGATATGCTTCCCTCAAATTTGGAAAACAAAAAGAAGCGCATTGTCATAAAAAGTATAGAAAACAAGACCGGCAAACGCACCGGCGATTATGAAGAAGAATTTGAATATTTGATTCAATCCGGTATTGCGTTGGAAGTCAGAGCTATATCAAATCCGGTTTTTCCTTTGCTCGAATCGTGCAGCAAAAACCTGCTGAAATTGTATCTCAACGATGTGGGACTTTTGACCAATGTGTTGTATAAAAACAACATTCGGGCGATAATGGACGACGAAGCGAGCGTGAATTTAGGCTCTGTATATGAATCGGTGGTGGCTTCCGAACTCAAAGCGCACGGTAAAAACCTGTTTTATTACGACAACAAAAAACACGGGGAAGTAGATTTCCTGGTTGACGATTACGATGCGCTTTCGGTTGTGCCGGTGGAAGTAAAATCCGGCAAAGATTATTCGGTTCACCGTGCGCTCAACAGTTTTATCGCTATCGAAGATTATCACATTCAGGCAGCTTATGTGCTTTCAAATGAGCGGATTATATCCGTCAAAAACAAAGTTACATATATGCCGGTGTATTACAGTATGTTTTTGTAAATCCTGATTCAGACAACAAATATAAAAAATATATGAAAAAAATTATCACAGTACTGCTTTTAAGCACCTTGCTCATTGCTTGCGAGGAGCGACATTTTTTGAATGATGTGAACTACCGACAGAGAGTTCACGAGTTGTATACACAGCGGCAAGAAGAAGCTTCAGGTCGTGAAGAGGCTCTTTTTTCGGTTTTTAACAACAAAAAATTGACGCTCGAAGAGCGGGAGGCGTTGGAATTTTTGTACGCCTATATGCCTCTGTGCGATTTGGCGGAGTATGATGGCGATTTTTTCTTGCAGCAGGTGCAGGTCGCTTTTAAAACACGGAAAACTTTTTCGTGGGGCAATGCTATTCCGGAAAATCTTTTTCGCCATTTTGTCCTGGTTTATCGGGTCAATAACGAGTATTTGGATACCTCACGCGTGGCTTTTTTCGAGGAATTGAAAGACCGTGTCAAACACCTTTCTATGGCTGAGGCTGCGCTGGAGGTCAACCACTGGTGCCACGAAAAAGTGACTTACCGCGGCACCGATGCCCGCACGTCCGCACCGTTGGCTTTGGTCAAAACGGCGTGGGGACGCTGTGGCGAAGAGTCAACCTTCACCGTGGCGGCTCTGAGGGCTGTCGGCATTCCGGCTCGCCAATGCTACACGCCACGCTGGGTGCACACAGACGACAATCACGCATGGGTGGAAGTCTGGATAAACGGCAAATGGCACTACATGGGTGCCTGCGAACCGGAACCCGAATTAGACGTGGCATGGTTTACCGGTCCCGCAAAGCGCGCTATGATGGTTCACACCAAGGTTTTCGGGCATTACACCGGTCCGGAAGAGAAAAATTTGGAGACACCGC
>BBRT01000330.1 GCA_001417715.1 Candidatus Symbiothrix dinenymphae | reverse complement strand
CACTTCAAACGTGTAGGATTTTTCTGCCATGTTTGGCAGAATGACCTTAAAAGTGTCTAAGCCTGTAGTGGGAGTGACGGGGATAATCAGCGAATCCGCCCTGTCATTCCAAAATACGTCCACAGTTGTCACATTCGGTGATGTTTTCAACATGAAGCGGAAAAGAATCTGGTTCTCACCTGCAAAAAATTGCATATCGTGTACTTTCGGCGCACGAATCCTTTCGCCATCTTCAATGAATTGCTGATGCACGTCCATCATATTTTCGCATGACGACACACACAACGCTGTCAGCGCTATAAACAGCAATGAACTCTTTTTTATTGTTTTCATATCATTTATTTATTTTTTAATTATGTAAATCATTTATTAAGGCTCAACAAGTCCATAGAGAGTTAGTTCGTTGAAATGGACTTGCCGAAATAGACTCCAAGTCTCCAGAAACTTAAAGCGGACATATTGTGTAGACACTATATCCAGCGGGAAAGCAAACTCAAATCCCCGATCCCCGGCCTCTTTATCTTCTGAGTAGTTCGGTTGGAGGGGTAAGCCCCACGGCTTTACTATCACACAGTCCAACACTTTCGTCCAGCCCGCCCAGTCTCCATTTTGTGGGGGAGGAATCGTGGTATTCGTAGGAATATAAACCTCGAAAAATCTGGGATTTGCCCAATAGTAATATCCCCCATTATCAAACGTCATGAAACGGAGATGCATAACAAAACGACTCAGTTTCACCTTGTGTGCCAGATTTAATGAGAAAGGCGCACCAAGATCCATGGCATCAGCATCGTTCTGACCCCAATTCGTAAGATCATCATCAATCAAATTTTCTGTACGTCCGTCATTTCCGTTATTTCTGCTATAAGTCACATCGTTATCCAAACAGAGGAAAGTCATTTCCGTTTTGTTTCATCTTTCTTCAAAAAGCCGAGTGATGTTTCCTGTTCCCGGATAGATGGTATCCGACTTGTTGCCGAACAAGTCGCTGACTAACAGGGCAAATTTTTGCGGCTCGGGTTTGTAACCACGAAGCACTTGAGCGAGCGAATCTGCATTTGAGGCGATGATACGCGCGGGCTTCAGGGTGTTGGTGACCGAATCTACCGCTAATAATTCAAAGTTTAACGGTGCCTTGTCCAAATTTTTCCATCTGAATTGTACACCGCCCCAATCTTCGACTATTTCAACCGAGCGGATGGTTTTAGTCAGCGGCGATTCCAAGGGTGTGAACTGTATAGTCACAGGCTCAGATAATTCTTGAGCAAGATTTACCGCATATACCAGGGCTGTATGCTCGTCCGTATCGGTGAAACCTTCTATCCTCAGGGTGTTGTTGTAGACAGAGGTTACAGACTCCCTCTTCTGACCGTTTGACAGGGTATATTCCGTTTTCACCCCAAGAATATCCTCGTTGTTAGGGATACGGTAGGTAATCTCAACCCCTCCCGGTATCGGTTTCGGCACAACTTCCGTTATAACGCCGGGCTTCCCCTTACTCCCGCTAATAGGCTCAAGTGTCTTCTCCGTACAGGAAAAGAATGCAAGTGTAGTAACACATACTAAAAAACATTTAATAATTTTCATATCTTTAAATTTTTAAATTTATAATTTCTTACCACCCCCAATTCTGCACCAGCATAGGATTATTAATAATATCATCATCAGGAATCGGCGCAAAATAATCGCGCTGCGTAAATTTCTGAATATACAATGTAGCGGGGGTATAATAATCGTCGATATTCGATTGGCGTATGTTCCAGCCCTGTATCGGGCGGTTCTGCTCTGTCAATGCTGTTTTCCAGCGGTGACTGTCCCAGTAATACTGCCCTTCACACGCCAGTTCGATTTTCCGTTCCCGCTGAATAATCTCCCGCATACGGTCTTTGTCTGCCGGATAGTTTTGAGCTGCGGGAACTGCCTGATTGTAGCTTGCTACTACGCCCTGCAGTCCGGCGCGCTCTCTGACCAAGTCAATGTACTGATGCGCATTGGCGGGTCCTTCTGCTTCGTTCACGGCTTCGGCAGTGAGCAGCAATAAATCGGCAAAACGAAACTCCGGATACGGATAAGCCTGAGTCATTAGATCGACGGCGAGTATCATGGAGGTGAGATTTATTAACTTCTTGGGGAAATAACCTGTTGCGTTATAGTTGGAATTTAGCTCGAAAGCGGAAGCGGAACCCGTTTCGCCGTAACGGTTCTGCGGGTAACCACAGCTGGAATCGTCCACCGGATCATTATTGGTATAGTTTCCATACCATTTGCCGCGGTCGAATCCCAAAGTGGAATAGAAACGGGGTTCGCGGTCGAAATTCATGCCTGCGGTTTGTTGACCATTGTGGATGTAGAATTTATGGTCGGCATCACCGGTTCTGGGGCTAAATCGGTTGTCATAATCGAAACCGGGGTCTAAGTCTATTGGGATGCCCTTGTTCGAATAGAACAGCTCTACCGTAGAAAGCGGTACGCTCATCCTGTTAGAGGGTACTGGTGCACCTGATGCGGTTGTTGTAAGTCGCGCCCAACATACGTTCTGCAAGGCCGTATTGTCGGAAGCGGAATTTCCCCATATCAATTCGGGGTTATATCGCTCAGACACAGCACTGCGCAGTGTCTGCACCAACCATGTGGTGTCCGACATGGCTTTTTCTTTTCGATAATCGGATTTCTGATACAGGCGTATTCCCGACTGTCCGCATACAGTGACAGCTTCTTTGCAGGCTGTCGCTGCTTTTTCCCACCGGGTGGGGTCGGGCGTCTGGTTGAAAAACGGCTCGCCACTGCGATTGGTGAAATTGTTGTAGTCCGTATTTCCATTAAAAAGCGGACTTGCCCAATAGACCAACACTTTGGCTTTCAGCGCATAAGCCACCGATTTCGTAAAGCGCCCCAATTCGGAAGCCCGTGCCGAGATAGTCGCAGGCAGAGCATCGCTGTCAATGACTTCCTGTATGAGTTCCAGTACGTAAGCAAAACAGTCATCAATTTTTTCGCGTTCCGCCCGTACGGTGGCTAAGGATGCATTCACCTCCATATTCGTCCTTAACGGGCAGATGGGACCGTAGAACGAGATGAGGTAGAAATGTTCCCATGCTTTGATAAGTTTCACTTCTGCCGCCCACCGTTTTTTGTCGTCAGGCTCTAAATCCGCCACCGTTTCGATATTCTCCAGAAAGAGATTACAGTCGCGGATACCGGCATAAAGAGACCGGACTTCTCCTCCGTCGCCCGTCGGAGCGGCTCCCCAATAATTGAACGGCGGGTTGGTTGGGGTGATTTTTCCCTGTGCAAAGTTCATGGCTGCTGAGTTTTGAGCAGCAGTTACGTTCCAAACCATCTCCATGGCACCCATTATCGCAGGATTATAATCCCAATGCGATGATTTGGGCATTGACCAATAACAGGAGTTTAAGTATCTTAGTGCCGCAGTCTGGTCGGCGAAGATATGGTCTACCGTTGCCGTATTGTCGGGCACAACATCCAAATAATCACATGAAGTCATGCACATTACGGCAAATAATCCAATAAAATATTTTCTAATTTTCATATTCTTTTTTTTTTTAATTATTATTTTTGTCTTGAACCGTGATTTTAATAAGATTTTCAGGATTACCAAGATAATTCAATTCATATTTACTATTATTCTCTTTCATCTTGCTAATCTTTTTAATCTTGTAAAAATCGTGGTTCAGACAGTTAAAATCCAATATTAAGTCCCACATTAATGACTCTTTGCAGCGGATAGCCTAATCCGTTGCCTCCCATTTCGGGGTCCCACAATTTGAAGGCACTCACGGCGAACAGATTGGTGGCACTGACATACAGGCGGAGATTACTCATGTGCAATTTGCTGCGGACGCTTTTGGGCAATGTATATCCCGCTTCAACCGATTTCAGGCGGAGGAAGGAGGCATCCTGCATAAACCACGTACTGGTCTTATTATTGTTTTCCACCTCAGCAGTGGACAAACGGGGCCAGAGAGCGTACGGGTTGCGGTTGCTTTCAGACCAGTAATTATCTGCAATCACTTTTAAAACGGCATTTTCTCCTATTAAACCGTCATCGTCTGAACTGTCGAGAAACGGTTGTATGCGCCCGTTGCCGGAGGTTTGCAACCAGAAAGACTGGCGTCCCGAGCCTTGGAAGAAGAAGGAGAAATCAAAATCCTTGTAGCCTGCCGACAGTCCGAAACCGTAATTGATTTCGGGCACGGTGGGATACCCGATGGGCACCTGGTCCCGTTCCGTTATTTTGCCGTCGTTGTCCACATCGTGGTATTTGATGTCGCCGCCCATATAGTCGCCCCACTGTGTGGGGGAGTTGGCTACTTCTGCCTCGTCCATAAAGAGCCGCTCGGCGATGTATCCCCAGGTCTGGTTGATGCTGTATCCTACTCTCGACCGCCAGGGCGTGAGGCTGTAGTCAGGCTCTTCCCAATCCAGTACTTCACTCGTGGCATACGTAAAAGTGCCCCTTCCGGTGAGCCAGAGGTCTTTGTTGAAACTTTTCTCGTAATTCAGTTCCATATCTATACCTTTACTTTGCGCGACACCCAGATTGGCTTTAATGGCAGGAATAACCCCCATGGTGTTATATTTAATACGGTCTAACAGGATATTTTCCCGACGTTCGTGGAAAACGTCTACATTGGCGGAAAGTCCGTTGACAAATGCCAGTTCGGCACCTATATTTGTTTTGTATGCCGTTTCCCAGCCTATTTGGTCATTGGCAAAACGAATGATTGCCGCACTTCCCGGATTGTATCTCATTATGTCGCCCCAGTTTGAATTTCTGTTGGCATTCAAATCCACCTGCGACAAATAATAAAACCGGTCGTCGTTACTGCCGATGGCGTCGTTTCCGACCATGCCGTAAGTCCCCTTGAGTTTAAACGTATTCAACACGCCTTTCACCGGCGCAAAGAACGATTCGTTGGAGAGCATCCACGCCACACCGATGGACGGGAAAAAACCCCAGCGGTGCGCTTCGGCAAAACGCTCGGAACCGTTGTATCCGAAGTTGAACTCCGTGAAATAACGGCTATCGTAATTGTAAGCCAGCCGTCCGGACAGTCCGAGGTTGCGGTTGGGCATCGACAGTTGCAGATTGTCGGTGAGTCCTTTCTTTTCCTGCCGCAGGATATATACCAGCAAGGCATTGATGCTATGTTTGTCATTCACCACCGTGCTGTAATCCGCCGCAGTCTCCAGGTAAAATACGCCGTTAATAATTCGCTCACCCGTTCCGATAAGATTGACAAAAACCGGACCGACATTGGGATTCAACTGCTCCAAAGTGTAATTGTCGTCTAAAAAAGCATAAGAGGAACCTGCTACCTTGAAATAATGCGGATTGTACCCGCGGTTCATCGTAAAGGAAGAATACCGGTTCATATTGACCATGGCGCGGATGTTCAGCCCTTTGACGAGCATATCCAAGTTCTGCTTCGCTTCGAATTGCGCCAGCATAGTGCTGTTGCTGTAATCCTTGTATCCTTTCTGCGATTCGGCATACGGATTGATGTAATATGAAGTTCCGGCATTTCCGCCTTGGGCATTTCCAAACAGGACGTAGTCGGCATGTTTATACTTTGCATCCGGTGTATAATAGGGTTTGAACAACACCGGATTAGCCTGCATCACTTTTTTGTACATGGCATCACCCCCGTCTAACGGTCCTATGTATTCATCAAACGAGGCGTTCAGACGCATGATAAGTTCAGTGCTTTTGGTCACATTCACGTTCACATTGGAGCGGACGGAATATTTGGTCAGGTTGATATTCGAATTAAAATTGTTTAGATTATCCACCTTCAAGTTACCGTTGTCCTGCGAAATATTCGCCGCCACATAGTAACGTGCCACCTTGCCGCCGCCGCTGATGCTGAGATTAGCCCGCTGGTTGCTGATAACGTCGTCGAACATGGAGCTATACCAGTCCGTAGCCGGATAGAGGTCGGGATACAACCCGAGTTCCGTCATCCGTATCTTTTCCGCCGAATACTGGGTTGGTCCCATGGGGTCACGTGTTTTTACAGCCTCATTGTTCATGCGCATGTAGGTAACGGGGTCGGCTACTTGCACCCTGTTTGTGGGGCTGGAGAAAGAATTTTCCACGCGCACATTGATTCGCGCCTCTCCTTCCTTTCCTTCCTTGGTCGTTACCATTATCACTCCGTTGGCACCGCGTGCGCCGTAGAGAGCGGCCGCCGAAGCATCTTTCATGATGGAGAAACTGGCGATGTCGTCGGTGTTGAGCCGCGCCAAATCTTCGGTGGTCAGTTCCATTCCGTCAATCAGGATGAGCGGGTCTTTCTTGGCGTCAGCCCCGAAAGTGGTAATCCCGCGGATGAAGAAGCTGGCATTGTCCTTGCCCGGCTCACCGCTCTGCTGGTAGGAAATCAACCCTGCCACACGTCCTGCAAAGGCTGTGGTGAGGTTGCTGCTGGGCACCTTCAAATCTTTGGTGTTGATGGTAGAAATGGAGGAAATCACACTTTCCTTCTTTTGCTTACCAAACGCCACGATGGTCACCTCATCCAACTCATTCGCTTTGGGCTTGAGCGGAATCACAAAACTCGCCTTGTCGCCCACCGTCACAGTGTAGGGGTCATAGCCCAAAAAAGAAACTTCCAAAACATCCGTCGGCGAAACGTCTATTTTGAACGAACCATCCACATCAGTCACTACTCCACGACTGCTGCCTTTGATGGTGATGGTGGAACCGGGGATTCCAACTCCGCCTTCGTCGTACACGAAGCCGGTAACGGTCTTCGTCCCTGACGAGGGAATCGCCACCTCAATAATCTGCGGCGACTCTTGCGGGACTTCATGCGCTGCTTCAGCGCGAATACTTCGCACCCCCCCCCCCCCCAAGAGGATGCTACTTAACAGCAAAGGCTTTACAAGCTTTGCAAAGTTCCTGCAATTTAATTTTTTTCTCATTCGCATAAAATTTAATTTTTAAATGGGTAATAAAATTTTTTTATG
>BBRT01000329.1 GCA_001417715.1 Candidatus Symbiothrix dinenymphae | reverse complement strand
CACTAAAATCTCTATGTCCATTATATCTCCCATATTACTATAACGGGAAAAGTGTCGGTTTAGTATTTAAAGTTCAGGATGATTCGTTTTTTTTTAGTCCGCTGTGGGGAGGTGCTGTATAGTAACGCTTGTTTTGTGCACTGAACGCCGCTACCTTTGCACCGTCAAACGAGAAAATTTGAGTATACGCGGTTTTTTTCGGGAGATGTGCAGACAAAAGTTGTTTGCAGTAAATTATAGTTTAATAAATTTTTAATTTTATGAAAAGTTTAAATTTGAACGCCTATGGCGTAAGTGAAATGAGTGCTGCAGAAATGCAGTTAGTGGATGGTGGCTGTGCTACTTGGGACCGCGTAGTTGGCTTTCTCTCAGATGTTTGGAATTGGCTTGAGGGTCATATAACTGTTACAGTGAGGCGTGGTTGCTAAATCCAAAATTCAACGAGGAATATCCGTGCATAATAAGATGCGCGGATATTCCGTTTTTGATATAAAATTTTGCATTATGAAGGCAAAAATAACTATCTTAGTGCTTTTGTGTCCGATATATCTTGTTTCGCAAGAAAAAATTTCGGGACAAGTTCTTGACAAGGAAACGCTCAAGCCTGTTTCCGGCGTTGTGGTCCATACCAATAGTGGTAATACCATGACAATGACCAATGATAAGGGATATTATACTCTTGATGTTCATTCTTCGGAGGTTGTTTATTTTCGGCATTTGGCTTATGATTTTTTTGAAACGACACCGGATGCGTTGCTAAACAATTCGGCTATTTATTTGACTCTCAATGCTGTAGAGTTGAGTGAGGTGGTGGTTTCGCCAATTCATGCGGAACAATTATTAAATCATGCTCTTCAAAATTTAAGACTTAAATTGCAAAAAGAGGCAACGTTTTATTTGTTGCATATTGATAATACAACAACCATAGGAGGCGAACGTAAGGCTTATGCCATTATTAAGGCTAACCGTTCGCGGCTAAATCACAAGCATAATTTGTATTGGAAATTTGATTTAATTCAATTAGATAAAATATCAACACTAAATGAAAGTAGTTTTAAACCGGTTAGAATAGAATTTTTTCCCTACAAATACGCACTGCGTTCCCAGAAAAACTGTACTTATGAACTTTATGAAACAAAAGAAAATCAATGGGTAATTAAGGTATCGCCCAAACATTTGAATAAAAGATATTACAGATATGCCTTATACACAATAAATAAGCAAGATACAATGTTGATAGAATCAGTGCAACAGTCATATTCTAATGCTGATGAATTAACCAAAGTCAAAGTCAGAAATAATAAAGTGCAAATGATAAATTATTTCAGTAGAATAACATTTGCTCAAGACGAAGCAACCGATTTCTATTATTTGAAAACACTTGATGTTTTAGGAAATATAAGAATAAGCGGTATATCTTCTTATGACGAACTATTTAATATGTCCAGCAAGATGATAAATGATATTACGACAGCAAAAGCAGCAAAAAAAATAAATGCACAGGATTACAACCTGTTTAAAAGCAATTTTCCAAATTCTCCGGGTTTTTGGAAAAAATATATACAACCATAATCAAGCATGTTACTAATCTTTCCCCCCGAAATAATCAACGACACCACCGAAGCCCTGTTTGTCAAACGCAGCATACACAGCAAGGCAATCTACCTCGTTGTAGTATTTGCAGTAGCGGCAACACTCGCCGCCTTGCCGTTTATTTATGTGCAGGTCAGCACCCAAGCCCGCGGCACTATTCGCACTCCCAACGAAAATAATCCTCTGCAAACGTCTGTCTATGGCGAAGTTACGGATATTCGCATTGCTGAAAATGCGGAAGTCTTGCGCGGCGATACTTTGCTGGTGCTCAATTCGGCAAGTGTGCAGGTGCAGGCGGCAATTGCGGCTGAAAAGATGCGCGAAGATTTGACTTTTGTGCGCGACATTCAGTCGCTACTTATCGGCAATTTTTCTGCGCTCACAACGCCCAAATATCTGAATGAAAGGAATTTCTACAATACCTCGCTGGATGAGCTGCAAACAAAAATTGATTATCTGAAAAACGAATTGGACGTGACGGAAAAGTTGTACACCAAAAATGTGAACAGCAAAAGTGAGTATCTGCAATACAAAAACAATTACGATGCGGCTGTGCGCCAACATGCCAATCAGCGCGAGCAGTTTCTCAACCGCTGGCAGTCGGAAAAAACCAACTACGAACTGGAAATCAAGAGTTTGCAGGCAGACGTTCAGCGACTGGAAGACGAGCAGACCAAATATGTGCTCAAAGCGCCGGCTTCGGGTGCCGTGATTCAGTTTTCCGGCATTCGGAAAGGCAATTTTATTGCGCCCGGACAAACGCTCGGCTATATTTCCGATGCCGGCGATTTGCTCGTCGAGTGCTACGTGTCGCCGACGGATATTGGCTATATCAGTGAAAATCAGCCGGTTGCCTTCCAGTTGGATGCTTTCAACTACAACCAATGGGGATTGGCGCACGGCAGGATACGGGAAATATCGAAAGACATCATCCTGATGAACGAGCAACCGGTTTTCCGCGTACGCTGCTCGCTCGACACGCCTTTTTTGCAACTGAAAAACGGCTACAAAGGCAACCTCAAAAAGGGCATGACACTCACCGGTCGTTTCTATCTGACAGACAGGAGTTTATGGCAACTGCTATTTGATAAAGTAGATAATTGGGTAAATCCAAAAATTGTCTGAATGATGAGCATAAAAATAAAGCAAAGAGACATAACAGACTGCGGGGCAGCCTGTTTAGCATCGGTGGGGGAACACTACAACCTGAAACTGCCTGTGGCACGCATTCGGCAGATTGCGGGCACGGACAAGCGCGGCACCAATGTGCTCGGCATGGTGAAGGCTGCGGAGCAACTCGGCTTTGAGGCAAAGGGCGTGAACGGCATTGCGGAGTCGCTGCCAAAAATCCCGCTCCCTGCCATTGCGCACGTTGTCAGAAAAAATCTGCAGCACTATGTTGTGATTTATTCCGTTCATAAAGAGGTGGTTACATACATGGACCCGGGCGATGGCGAGATGCACAAGGAGGCAACGGCAGAATTTATGAAAACCTGGTCGGGCGCACTGATTTTGCTGGTGCCGGGCGAAGAATTTAAGACGGGCGACACGAAAGTGTCTATCTACAAGCGGTTTTGGTTTTTGATGCAGTCGCACCAAAGCGTGGTTTTGCAGTCGCTTTTCGGCGCGGTCGTTTACACCGTATTGGGCTTGTCCACATCCATTTACATCCAAAAAATCACCGACAATGTGTTTGTGAGCGGCAACAAAAATCTGCTGAATTTGCTGAGCATCGCCATGATTGTCATTCTGCTCCTGCAAATGTTTGTCGGCGTGAGCAAAAGCGTGTTTATGCTCAACACGGGGCAGAAAATTGACGCACGGCTGATTTTGGGCTATTACAAACACCTGCTCAAACTGCCGCAACGCTTTTTCGACACCATGCGCGTGGGCGAAATAATTTCGCGTATCAATGATGCGGTCAAAATTCGCGTTTTCATCAATGATGTGGCTATTTCATTGGTAGTCAATGTTTTCATCGTTGTGTTTTCGTTTGCCTTGATGTTTGTTTACAGTTGGAAACTGGCACTCATCCTCTTGATTTCCATTCCACTCTATGCACTTATCTATTTCATTACCAACAAATTGAATAAGAAGCGCGAGCGGAAATTGATGGAGGACAACGCCGAACTCGAAAGCCAATTGGTGGAGTCGCTCAATTCGGTAAAAACCATCAAACAGTTTGGCATTGAGGACTTTGCCAATATCAAAACGGAAAATCGGTTTATTCGCTTGCTGGATTCGGTGTACAGTTCGGCTATTAACTCGTTTTTTTCCGACAATTCATCGGAATTTGTCAGCCGCATTTTCACGATAATTATCCTGTGGCTCGGCTCTTACTTGGTGATTGACAGCACCATAACGCCGGGCGAACTGTTGAGTTTTTACGCGCTCATCGGCTACCTCTCCGGTCCGGTTTCGAGCCTGATAGGGATGAACAAAACCATCCAAAACGCGCTGATTGCCGCCGACCGCCTGTTTGAAATAATGGATTTGGAGCGCGAAAACGATGAAAACAAAATTGAACTGCAACCGGATTTGCTCGGCGATATACGCTTTGAACAGGTGTCGTTCAGCTACGGCACCCGCGTGGATGTGTTCGAGAATTTCGATTTGCACCTCAAACACGGCGAATTGACGGCAATAATCGGCGAAAGCGGCTCGGGAAAAACCACGATTGCCGCCCTGCTGCAAAAACTTTACCCGCTGAAATCGGGAAAAATCAGCATAGGCGACCTGAACATTGAATACATTGAAAATCAAAGTCTTAGAAAGGTGGTGAGTGCCGTGCCGCAACAACTCAACCTCTTTGCGGGCAATGTGATTGAAAACATCGCGCTGGGCGAGTATAAGCCTGATTTGCAGTGGTAGAGCAAGGCTCGCACCGCGACCTGTACGCCGCCAAAGGGCGATATTTCCAAATGTGGGAGAAGCAAATGCCGCATTTTTAAAAATTAGATCAGGCAAATGTTTGGATTTGTAAAAAAAAGCGTAACTTTGCCGCTCGAAACTAAACGTTGACCGTTATGGACGAAGACATGAAAGTGTTTACTGAACAAGAGGTTACGACAATTAAAGAGTTGTTGGAACGTCTTGCGGTGGTTGTGGCACAGCCTGTTAGTGAGGCTGTGCGTGCTGAGGTGGATGCGCTGAAGCAGGATTTTTACAAGTTGCGTTACTCGGAAATGGAGGCTGCGAAAAAGGTCTTTGTGGACGGTGGTGGTGCGGAGGAAGACTTCAAGCCCGAGCAGGATGAAGTGCTCGAAGGCGAGTTGAAACGTCTGCTGGCGGCTTTTCGCGAGAAAAAAGCAGCTTTCACTGCCGAAAGGGAGGTGGAGCAAGCCGAAAATCTGAAGAAGAAGAAGGCTATCATTGCTCAAATCAAGGCGTTGGCTGAAACTAACGGCGAAGATTTTCAGAAGTCGTACACTGCCTACAAGCAGTTGCAGCACGACTGGAAAGCGGTTGGGCAGGTGGCGCAAAATGCTGTCAATGAGTTGTGGAAGGATTATCATCGCGAATCCGAGAAATTCTACGACTTGGTGAAAATCAACAACGAGATGCGCGACTACGATTTCAAGAAAAACTTGGAATTGAAAGTTGCCCTGTGCGAGGCTGTAGAGCGATTGGATGCCGGAAAAGATGTGGTTTCTGCTTTCTACCAGTTGCAAAAGTTGCACGACGAATGGCGCGAGATTGGTCCGGCCGCTCGT
This sequence comes from Candidatus Symbiothrix dinenymphae, assembly GCA_001417715.1. GTDB lineage: Bacteria > Bacteroidota > Bacteroidia > Bacteroidales > Azobacteroidaceae > Azobacteroides > Azobacteroides dinenymphae. Next base: position 1,725 of record BBRT01000329.1, on the reverse strand, counting down.
GAGGTGCGCGATGAGGTGTGGGCGCGGTTTAAGACTGCCTCCGGTATCATCAACAAAAAACATCAGGTGCATTTTGAATCCTTGAAAGAAAAAGAGACAGAACATTTGGCGGCAAAAGTGGCTCTCTGCGAGGTTTTGGAGGCAATAGACTTCTCCAAATTGACGACAGCCAAAGAATGGGACGAACAAAACAGGCAAGTGTTGGACGTGCAAGCGAAGTGGAAAACCATCGGTTTTGCGCCAAAAAAGGAAAACAATGCCGTTTTTGCCCGTTTTCGTGCCGCGTGTAACCGATTTTTCAATGCGAAAAGCGAGTTTTACAAGAGTTTCAAAGATGCTCTGGGCGACAATTTGTCAAAAAAAGAAAACCTCTGTGAGCAAGCCGAAGCCCTGAAAGACAGCGAAGATTGGAAAAAAACAACCGACGCGATGATTGCGCTGCAAAAAGAGTGGAAAACCGTAGGTCAGGTGTCGCGCAAATATTCCGATGCCGTCTGGAGACGCTTTGTAGCAGCCTGTGACGTCTTTTTTGTACGCAAAAAAGAACATTTTGACAGCCTGAAAGCAAGTGCCACCGAACAAACACCAAATGTTCAATCCGACACTCAGGAAGCAAAACGGGACAAGGGTGCAAAAAAGGAGAAGGAAGCAAGAAAAGACAAGGAAGTGAAGAAAGACAAAGGTGCAAAAAAGGGCAAAGAAGCAACATACGATAGAGAAGCAGCATACGACACAGAAGCGACATACGACAGAGAAGCTACACGCGATAGAGAAGCGACAGAACACAAGGAGCCGTACCAATCCCAACCTCGCAAGATTGACCGCAAGAGTTTGTGGCAGCAGCGCGAACAACTGAAAAGCGAGGTTCAGACGTATGAAACAAACATAAGCTTCCTGAGAGTGTCGTCTAAGTCAAAGACAGGCAACGAGTTAGTGCAACAGGTGGAGGCCAAGATTGCAGAACTCAAAGCCGAATTAGCCCGCTTGGAGGAGTCATTGCGGGCTTGACCTGCAATGATAGTTCACGAAGGAACAAATAAATAACAAATGAAAATACAAATCATCAATGGACCCAATTTGAACTTGCTGGGCGTTCGCGAGCCGGGTGTGTACGGCTCAGAGTCGTTTGTAGCCTATTTTGAAACGCTGAAAAAACTCTATCCGGGCATTGAACTGTCTTATTATCAGTCGAATATCGAGGGCGAAATTATTGATAAAATACACGAAGTCGGGTTTTCGCCGGGCGGCATCATCCTTAATGCGGGCGGCTACACACACACCTCCGTTGCCATTCACGACGCCATCAAGGCGGTTTCGACCCCCGTAGTGGAAGTGCATATATCTAATGTACACGCGCGCGAGGAGTATCGCCACCGGTCGCTCATCACCGGCGTTTGCAAAGGGGTGATTGCCGGATTCGGGTTGGATTCTTATCGGCTGGCGATAGAGGCATTGAAAAGTTAAAAATTGATGTCATTCTCCATAGACGAGTTGCCCCGGTTTTTTTGAAAAAAAATCAAATTTCCGCTTGCCGTTTAAAATATTCTGCGTACATTTGCAAAAAAAAATGCATGAATAATGCAAAACAAACAATATAGATAAAAGTTAATTCATTATGAACGAAACCATTGCAATGCCTGAAAACATACGGCAAGCATATACCAAGTACAATTCCTACGACCTAAATTGTTGGACACAAGCCTATTTCGATTATGATTCGGGCGG
>BBRT01000328.1 GCA_001417715.1 Candidatus Symbiothrix dinenymphae | reverse complement strand
GAATGTGTAACGGCGTAAGTGGCGTAACGCTCAGTTGCATAGGCAATTGTACCACTATTTTGTCGCCATCTTTCCACTTCCGGTTGATTTCTACAAATTGCGAGGACGTGGAAACGATTTTCTGTGCTTCTCCGTTTACCGTAACCGTCAGTTTACCGCTTTCCACCCAGTAAGGATGCCTTATTTTGAGCGAAAACGCCTGTGTTTTCTTCATTTGCAGTTCGATGCTCGTTTGCTCTTCGTCGGGTATTTTGGTGGTCTGACGCAGTGTGACGCCTTTCGCTTTCCATTCCAATGTCGAAGGGATAAAAAGATTCACATAAAGTGAGCGGTTATCGCTGGTATAAATCATCTTTTGGAACTTGGTGGGGCTTTCGAGGCCTGTGCCGGTGCAACACCAGAACGAATTATACTCCGTGCCGTAGGTTTTAAAGCCACCCGGTTGTAATTTTGTTATGTAGGCAACCATGCCGCGTTCCGGTTCATAGGCACCCAGCAGGTGGTTGATTAATACACGCTCGTAGTAATCTATCATTTCCGGCTTGGCATAATCCTGATACAGCGCTTCGGTCAGGCGGAGCATATTGACGGAGTTGCACGATTCCGGTCCGCCGTTGCGTTGCACCCGGTTGTCGTATTCCGATTTTGGAAAAAAGTGCTCGCCGGTGCTGTTGCCACCCATTGCCCAGGTATGGTCTGCCACCACTCTTTCCCAGAAGAATTGGGCAGCATCGGTGTATCGTTTGTCGCCGGTGAAACGATAGACATACTCAAAGCCGGTGAACTTCTGTATCTGGCAATTGGCGTGCCAACCGGCCAGAATATCTTTCCCTTCCGAAGCGGGGATAAGCATCCGGTAGTCATTCAACCGCACAGCCCAGTCACGATACTTGCTCTCGCCCGTCAGTTCATAAACGTCCATAAACGATTCGCTCAGCGAGCCATGTTCGCATATCAGCATCTTTTGCACGCCGGCTTCATCCAATTTGTTCAGCACGTTTTCGCCAAACCAGTCGGTCATGCGGACAAGCGCCTTCTTGGCAAGCGGCAAATGACATTTCGTATAAACGCCATACAAGCCGAGCATGATTTTATTCATGGTATAGGTCAGCTCGTTTTTTCCTGCAATATGTCCCTGACTCACTTTATAATCACCTGTCAGAACGATGTTATATGCCTGCCGTCCATCGACAACCGCCGACAAATAGCCATCACCGGAAGCATCTTGACAGGCGTCGAGTTCACTGAGCGTATATTCAAGGCGTTTGATAATTTCGGGGTCGCCGCTTGTTTCGTACATCATGGACAAGGACGAGAGGTAGAAGCCGAGAATGTGTCCGGGTACAACGAAGCCGTGGTCGGATTCCCACCCCGGATAGGGCGGTGCTTTGGGCGTCAGTCCCGCTTCGCGGCGAAACCACGAACACAGCCTGTCCGGTTCAAGCGTCAGGAGATACTTGTGCGTTATGTCCTGAATATGCTTAAAATCACCGTCAAGCAATTGCACGTCCGAAAGCGAAAAATAGTTCATTTTCGGAGTGTTAAGCGGTTTTACCGCCGGTTGGGAAAAAGCGGTCTGCGAAAAGAGCAGACAACCAACTAACATTCTGAATGTGGATTTTAAATTTTTCATATTTTTTAATTAGCAATACTTAATTTTCAACTTTCAATTGTTCAATACTGCAACCGACCTCTTTTCCACTGAACGCAATGCCCAACAGAATCACTTTCCGGTCAAGAAACGGCTCATAATACCGCTTCTCGCGGATTTGCGCGATAGCTTGGTTGAGCAAAGTTTCCAATTCCGTGGTAGCGTGGTATTTCAACTCTGTCACTATCGCTACTCCGTCTTGCTGCAACACGGCATCTATACGTCCCCGGTTGGTAAGCTTTTCGCTCTGAATATTGAACCCCAGCATGGTCATCCACAGTTGAAAGATGATGTGATAAAAGGCTTCATTTGCTAAATTTTGCGCTTCCGCTTTGGCTTGGTTTTTCGCCTTGGATGGCTTTAAAGTGTAAGGAACGTCTGCAAACATGATGCGCATATTATTTGTAAAACCTTTCGCATCGAAAGCAAGGATTTGTTTCAACATTTGTCGTCCAAGTGCCGACATTTTTGAAAGAGGATAGTTGGTATATGCACTTAACAAATGCTCCATCAACGACTCTTTTACCTCCATGTTGGGTACTTCAAGGGTATAAAGAGAATCGCCATTAGTCATTTCTTCGTCTTTGACAGTCAGATAACCTGTCTGAAATAATAAAGGAATATCTTCAAGCTCATCAGGATCGTAACTGTTGAACGCTCTCTGACCCGCCACTATCGGTTCCAAAACGGTTTTGGCAAGACCGTGTTTTTTGAGTCGATTAATCAAAAACGTAGGCGTACCCGTTTCAAACCAGTAACTGGAAAACTTTTTGTTGTCAAAAAACATCAGTGTAGAAAACGGATTGTAAACCGATGTCTTGCCATCCCAGGTATAACCATCGTACATAAAACGAATTTTTGCCAGCAAATCGTCCCTTGTCATATTCACGCGGACTGCCGTTTCGTCAATATATTCCGAAAAGTTGCGTTCCAGTTCTTCCTGTGTGTAACCACAGATAGAAGCATATTTATCGTTTAACGTAATATCTTTGAGACTGTTCAACGCTGAAAATATTGATACTTTGGCCACTTTCGTTACGCCGGTCATAAAGACAAACTTCAGATGGTCGTCGGCACTTTTCAATACAACGTAAAAATCCTGAAGAAACGCACGAATATCTGCTGCTTCCGGCTTGCCTATCGCATCCAATATGGGTTTGTCGTATTCATCAATGAGCACAACCACTTTATTGTTTTTTTTGCAATGCAGTGATTCTATCAATTCGACAAAACAATCGGAGGCGTATTCTGAAACAAGTTTTATTTTCTCTAATTTAGCCTGCCGTTTCAGAAATGTTGACATACTGCGTTCCATCTCTTCTTTACTCCCATGCTTGATACCTGCCCAATCTATCCGAATAACAGGATAGCGCTGTGTCCAATCCCATTTATCATAGATATAGAGACCTTCAAACAGCGATTGATTGCTTGTGTAAAGTTCCTCCAAGGTGCTCACAAGCAACGACTTCCCGAAGCGGCGCGGGCGTGAAAGAAACACGATGTTTGAACTTGTAAGTTGGAGTATTTCTTTCGTTTTATCCACATACAAGAAACCGCCATTGCGCAACTTTTCAAACGACTGAATACCAATTGGTAATTCTTTCATGACTTCTCATTTTTATAAATATCCGCAAAGATACGCATAATAATTGAAATGTTCATTGTGATTTAATTATTATTGTTTCAAAAATATACGGGCACCGAAAATACCTCCGGCTATGTTTTTAGGCTTAGCCTGCAATTTGACTGTAACCTTGCTTTTGCCTTTTGTCTGATGAACCGGAATGGGATAATGTTTTCCAAAGAAAAAATTGGGGTGGCTTCCTGTCAATTTTTCTGTCGCGATGACCTCTTCGTCTATCAGTATGTCGAATTCCCGATTTCCATCATCACTTCCCCAATAGGTTAATTGTAAACTGACAGGCAAATCAGGATTCACTTTCAACTCGAAAGAAAGATAGCCGCCATTACCGGCGTCACACCATTTTCTGTCAAACGCTTCACCTCTACCCACATTTGTCCCGTTGAATTTGTGGTCTACTTCCTGTTGCTGTTCGTTGGGGCGAAAATAATCAAGCGTTGAACGTTCTATTTCCAATTGTATTTTCTGCTCTTTTTCATATTCTTCTTTTATTTTTCCCCATTCTTCAGGCGTGAAACAATCGAAATAAACAGTGTAATTCGTTTCGTATTTTTGATAAAACGGTGCTAAATTTATGTCGTGAGGGAAACCTCCTTTTGTATGAAATGCAGGCGAGTGGTCGTTGTCGCGTATTATCCAGTCAGACAAAGGATCTGTGTTGTTAAGGAAAACGGGCGACGTTTTGCCCGCGTGAATATCTCCTGCCAGCACAAGCGGACCGTAGAAAAACGCTGTTTTACGTTGAGCACCCAAAAGTTCCTCTTTCCAAAGTGTCTTAGGCAGGTTGATTTCTACAACATCACCGTTTTTCCACTTACGGTCAATGGCTACATACGAGCCGGGAGTGCCTGTGACAGTTTGTTTCTTTCCGTTGATTTTAACTGAAAATCCCGATGTTACCCACGAAGGATAACGAATCAGCAAGGTCGCTTTTTGCGGAGATGAACAACTGATTTTTAGTTGCGATTGGTCGGAGTTGGGAAATGCGGTTTCTTGTCTAAGCTTCATGTTTTTCGTTTTCCAATTCAGTTCGGAAGCGATGAACAAATTGACATACAATTCATTGTCCGCACCATAAGAATAAATTTCTTCGCCGTATTTCACATGGTTTTCCATACCGGTCCCTACGCAGCACCAAAAATCTTCGGGTCTCGAAAAGTTCTTTTTCCCACCCGCAACCAAGGAAACATAATAGCACATCATACCGGTGTTGGGGTTTTGCGAAGCCAAAATATGGTTGTAGAGCGCTTTTTCGTAGTAATCCATAAATCTGGCATCCGGTTGTTGTGCAAAAAGATGCTGGGTCAATTTCAGCATATTGTAAGTATTGCAGGTTTCCGCTGTATTGGTCGATAGTTGGTCGGATAAATTGCCGGGCTGATGAAAATGTTCATAATTACTGTGTCCTCCGATGCAGTACGAATGGTCATGAACGACCGTTTCCCAGAAGAAATTTGCAATGGTACTGTCTCTCTTGGATGCTGAAAGTTCGTAATTGCGTGCTATTCCGATGACTTTAGGGATTTGCGTATTGGCATGTAAACCCTTTAAATGGTCTTGTGAGGCTGCCAATGGGTCTAAAACTGCGTGATGATAAAATTTTTCTGCCAGCCGAAGATACTTGTTTTCTCCCGTAAGCGCGTACAGGTTGTACAAAGCGTCATTCATTCCTCCAAATTCGCAAGAAAGCATGGTTTGCCATTGTGCTTCCGTCAGGTTTTTGAATTTCTCGCCAATCCAGTTTGCAAAGTTTACAGCAACGGTTTTTGCCGTTTCATTACCGGTGTACAGATAAACATCCAGGAGACCTGCCATCAATTTATGCAGGGTGTACCAGGGAACCCATCCGCCGTTAAATGTAGCATCTATACGGATATCTCCTTCTGCAACCTCATTCCATAATTGGTCTTCATTCGGAATTCCTCCCACATAACCGGTGCCGCGTGCATCCTGACAACGTTTCAGTTCATTAATACAGTAATCGGTTTTCGTTTTCATATCCGTGTCACCTGTTGCGGCATAAAGCATCGCCATTGCCGAAAGATAGTGACCGAAAGAAAATCCGCTGACACCCATACTTTCCCATCCGCCATATATTTCTCCTTTAACGGGAAGCCCTGCATTCAAATGAAAGCGATGCAAAAAACGGTCGGGTTGTAAGGACTGCAAATAAGTTTTGTCTGCTTCCAAAGCAGTTTTAAACGGACTGTCAAGCAAGCGAACGTCTTGCAACGGTACGGCATACGCACGAACAGGTATCTTGGGTTGCACCGCTATACGGCTGTCGTTTTTCAAGGGTACATAACTTTGGGCATTCCCTTGTATGGAAATAGCGGTAAACAACAGCATAAAAAGCAATTGGGAAAAAGCGGTCTGCGCAAAAAGCAGACAACAAACTAACAGTCTGAATGTTTTTAAATTTTTCATATTTTTTAATTAGCAATACTTAATTTTCAACTTTCAATTGTTCAATCCTGCAACCAACATCTTTTCCACTGAACGCAATGCCCAGCAGAATAACTTTCCGGTCAAGAAACGGCTCATAATACCGCTTCTCGCGGATTTGCGCGATGGCTTGGTTGAGCAAAATGTCGGTTTCCGTGGTAGCATGGTATTTCAACTCTGTCACTATCGCCACTCCCTCTTGCTGCAGCACAGCGTCCATACGCCCCCGGTTGGTCATCCTTTCGCTCTGAATATTGAAACCCAGCATGGTCATCCACATTTGAAAGATGTTGTGATAAAAGGCTTCACTTGCTAAATTTTCCGCTTCCGCTTCCGCTTTGTCTTGCGCCTTGGATGGCTGCAAAGTGTAAGGAACGTCAGCAAGCATGATACGCATATTATTTGTAAACCCCTCCGCATCGAAAGCAAGAATTTGTTTCAACATTTGTCGTCCAAGTTCTGACATTTTCGATAGTGGATAATTTGTATATGCACTTAACAAATGCTCCATCAACGACTCTTTTACTTCCATATTGGGTACTTCAAGGGTATAAAGAGAATCGCCGTTAGTCATTTTTTCGTCTTTGACAGTCAGATAACCTGTCTGAAATAATAAAGGAATATCTTCAAGCTCATCAGGATCGTAACTGTTGAACGCTCTCTGACCCGCCACTATCGGTTCCAATACGGTTTTGGCAAGACCGTGTTTTTTGAGTCGATTAATCAAAAAAGTAGGCGTACCTGTATCAAACCAATAATTGGAAAATTTTTTGTTGTCAAAAAACATCAGTGTAGAAAACGGATTGTAAACCGATGTCTTGCCATCCCAGGTATAACCATCGTACATAAAACGAATTTTTGCCAGCAAATCTTCCCTTGTCATATTCACGTGGACTGCCGTTTCGTCAATATATTCCGAAAAGTTGCGTTCCAGTTCTTCCTGTGTGTAACCACAGATAGAAGCATATTTATCGTTTAACGTAATATCTTTGAGACTGTTCAATGCTGAAAATATTGACACTTTGGCCACTTTCGTTACGCCTGTCATAAAGACAAATTTCAGGTGGTCGTCGCATCCTTTCAATACCACATAAAATCCCTGAAGAAACGCACGAATTTCTGCTGCTTCCGGCTTGCCTATCGCATCCAGTATGGGTTTGTCGTACTCGTCAATAAGTACGACCACTTTATTGCCTTTTTTGCGATGCAATGACTCTATCAATTCGGCAAAACAATCGGAGGCGTATTCTGAAACAAGTTTTATTTTCTCTAATTTAGCCTGCCGTTTCAGAAATGTTGACATACTTCGTTCCATTTCTTCTTTACTATCATGCTTGATAAGTGTCCAATCTATCCGAATAACAGGATAGCGTCGGGTCCAGTCCCATTTATCATAGATGTAGAGACCTTCAAACAATGATTGATTGCTTGTGTAAAGTTCCTCCAAGGTGCTCACAAGGAGCGACTTTCCAAAGCGGCGCGGGCGCGAAAGAAACACTATTTTTGATGACGTAACAAGCCTGTAAATATCTTCTGTCTTATCAACATAGAGATAATCATTGCTTCGCAAATCTTCAAACGACTGAATACCAATTGGTAATTCTTTCATGACTTATCATTTTTATAAATATCTGCAAAGATACGCATAATAATTGAAAGCAAAACGAAATTTCAAATTGAACTTGTTTTCATTTTATACTCAACTCTTTAATAAGTTCTATCTCACTCACATCGTACGGTTTGAAGTCTCCTTTGTACAAGTCGTGCTTCCATGTTTTCGTATAGGGCAACATTTCGGGGCGGTGGTCCCAA
>BBRT01000327.1 GCA_001417715.1 Candidatus Symbiothrix dinenymphae | reverse complement strand
TCTGTATCAGTTTAATATAATCATGAGAGTAGTCATCAAAATCAGTTCCTTTAGGAATATATTGTCGAATTAATCCGTTAGTATTTTCATTCAGACCTCGCTCCCACGAGGAGTATGGGTGTGCAAAAAAGAAGTCCAGATCGAGTTTTTTAGCGATATATTCGTGTTCTGCGAACTCTGTCCCATTGTCGGCGGTGATGGAGTGGGTGTTTTTTTTGTAAGCCACCAGCAGTTTGTGGACAACTTTTGCCAACGGGAGAGCAGCTTTTCCTTCGGGCAATTTTTCCATCATCAAGAAGCTTGTGAGCCTTTCGGTGAGGGTAAGGATAGCCCCTTTGCCGTCTTTTCCGATAATCGTATCTATTTCCCAGTCGCCCAAACGTTTGCGGAGATTGATGACATCCGGACGTTCATCGATGGAAATTTTATTTTTGATAACCACCTTTTTTCCACCACCAACGGGTCGCTTGCGATGTTTTCCTCTGTGGCGCAAATGTGTCCAAAGAGTGCCTCCAGCGGCTTTGTCGGCACGAACATGTTGATAAATGCGTTCGTGAGAAACCATTGGAATCGCTTTTAATTTGCAATAGCCGACAATTTGTTCGGGCGACCATTGGTCTTCTTCGAGCCTTTTTTTTACTTGCCGCTCGACCGCCGCCGAAAACGTTCGCTTGCGGGTGTAGCGTTCTTTGCGTTCATCAGCCAACATTTGGGCATGGATAGGGGTATACTTGCGCGTGCCTTTATTGCGCTCAATCTCCCTGTAAACTGTACTGGCAGAGACATTTACAATCTCTGCAATCTTCTCTTTCGGGGTACCTGTTTGCAGTAATGCAAAAATTTCGTACCTTTGCTCCTTGATTAGTTGTTTGTATTTCATACAACAAAAGTAAATAAATTAATCGAACAGGGAGAACTTTTCTCTCTGTTTTTTTACTTTTGTCGTTCTTAGAAGTTCTGTTCGCGACCTCTTTATTTACGAGCAAAATCTAGGTTGCTCGTAATAGCGATTTTTCGCAGTTACTAATTGAACTTACCCCCCCCCCAAGGTCCAAAATTTAGATATTGTTTTGCGTATGAAATAAAAAAGCAGTACTTTTGTTCTGTGAATAGAACAAAAATTGGTTATGGATAAGAATATTTTGAAAACAGTTATTGCCGACAATCAGGCTGAGGTGCTTAAATACAAGGTAATAGCCAGAGATTTTACTTTTGAAGAGTTTGGCAATTATGTGTTTGCAGGTATCAGAAGAGCCGGAAAATCCTATTTGCTTTACCAGCGGATGCAACAACTGATTGCTCTGGGAGGTAAGTGGGATGAGATGCTCTATGTCAACTTTGAGGATGAACGCTTGAGCGGTATGACAGCCGCAGATTTGAATTTGCTGCTGGAAATTCACCTGGAAATGTATGGCAGGCAGCCCATGCTGTTTCTCGATGAGATACAGAATATTGAGGGGTGGGAAAAATTTGCGCGGCGTATGGCTGACACCAAACATCGCGTTTACATCACGGGGAGCAATGCCAAAATGTTGAGTCAGGATATTCAGACGACACTTGGTGGGCGTTATATTGCTGTGGATGTCTATCCTTACAACTTTAAAGAATTTTTGACCGCAAACCATATCAATATTGCGCAAAATCCGTTGTTATCGACAGAATCCAAAGCGGAAGTGGTAAGAAAATTCAACGACTATTTCTATTTTGGAGGATTTCCGGAGGGGGCTGAACTATCCGCCAAGCGTGATTACTTGACGAGCGTATATCAAAAAATATATCTGGGCGATATTGCTGCCCGACATGCAGTAGAAAATACGTTTGCATTGCGAATATTATTCAAAAAATTGGCAGAAAGCGTGAAACAACCGATGTCATTCACCCGAATAGCCAACATCGTATCATCAACCGGAGCAAAGGTCGGGACCAATACAATTATCAATTACATCGAGTATGCGAAAGATGCCTGGCTGATAACGCCCATACAGAATATTGCGGGCAAACTTGTTGAAAAAGAAACTAATCCGAAGTATTATTTTATCGACAACGGCATTTTGAACCTTTTTCTGCTTGATGGCAACACCTCCTTGCTGGAAAATGTGGTGGCAATCAATCTGTTACGCAAATATGGGCGCAATGATGCCGTCTTTTTCTACAATATGGGGATTGAAGTTGATTTTTATATTCCCGATGCCACAACAGCCATTCAGGTATGCTACAACCTCGACAACAGTGACGGCACATTTGACAGGGAAGTGACCGCCCTGCTCAAAATATCGACTGTATTGGAATGTAACAGGCTTTTGATTGTTACACGCGATGCCGAGCGAACGTTGAAATTAGAAGATAAGACCATTGAAGTAGTTCCCGTTTGGAAATGGCTTTTGAATCAAAAATGAAAATGCCATGCCGTCTAAAAAATCGTATTTGCAAAAAAAAGTGTTAAAATGCTGATTTGAAAAATAATTTTCTCAAATATTTGCGTATGTCAAATATTTTATCGAACTTTGCGCGATTTTTGGGAAAGTTATGGTTGTGTCGAAGCTTTATTTGGTTCCAACTCCCATCGGCAATTTGGAAGATATGACTTTCAGGGCTATCAGGGTGTTGAAAGAGGTTGATTTAATTTTGGCAGAAGACACGCGCACAACGAGTTTTTTGTTGAAGTATTTTGACATACAGAACAAAATGCAGTCGCACCATAAGTTTAACGAACACCAAACGGTAGAATGGCTTATTGCACAATTGACTGATGGTAAATCCATTGCGCTGGTTTCTGACGCTGGCACACCGGGGATTTCGGATCCGGGGTTTTTGTTGGCAAGAGCGTGTGTACAAGCAGGGATTACCGTTGAATGTTTGCCCGGAGCAACGGCTTTGGTGCCGGCATTGGTCAATTCGGGATTGCCGATGGACAGGTTTTGTTTCGAGGGATTTTTACCCGTAAAAAAAGGACGAAACACCCGTTTGGAGGCATTGGTAGAGGAAACGCGGACAATGATTTTTTACGAATCGCCGTTTCGCGTAGTCAAAACGCTAACGCAGTTGGCAGATTTTTTGGGAGAAGACCGGTTGGCTTCTGTTTCGAGGGAGATTTCGAAAAAATTTGAAGAAACGGTGCACGGCACATTGCAAGAATTGATAACTCATTTCACAGCCCACGAACCTCGCGGTGAGTTTGTGCTGGTGGTGGAGGGAAAAAATAAAATGAATGTTGAAAAAAATAACGATAGAAGGCAATAAAATAATGAAAAAAGCGATAATTTTTTCATTACTCGCTCTGTTCCTTTTTAGCACGTCTTGTGGTGACAAAAAGGCGACGCCGGTTGCGGATAACAAAATGGGGATGCTTGAAAAGCAGCGCGATTCGTTGCTCTTGCTTAACAAACAGGTAAACATTGAGTTGGAGCGGCTAATGGATGCACTCAATGAGATAGATGCTAATTTTCAAGCCATTAAGGCGGCTGAAAACTATGTTGAAATCCAAACCGGCGGCGATGGACGGTTGACACAGACTACGATGGAACGCATTCGGGGTGATATGCAATTCATTACCGAGTTACTTGCGAAAAACCGGGCGCACATAGCTGATTTGGAAAAGAAGGCGAAAAACTATGCCGGGCAACTCGGGCAATCCAAGGGATTGCAAGCCACCATCGTTCGTTTGCAAACCGACTTGAGTGCAAAAGATGCTGAAATAGCTGCATTGAAGGCAGAATTGGCAAAAAAAGACCGGTTGATTGAAGACCTGACGTTCGACAATATGGATCTTGAAGCCAAGATACAAGCCCTGAAGGAAAAAGATACGAAGCAAAGGGCGATGATTGCACGCCAACAGATAGAAATTCGCAAAGTTTACTATTGTTTTGGTACTGCCAAAGAGTTGAAGACCCAACGGATTGCGCTCAAAGGTCAGTTAGGTACCAATTTTAATAGCAATTATTTCATTGAGGCTGACAAGATTGCACTGAAAACGATACAACTGTTCGCCAAAAAAGCCAAGTTGGTTTCCAAACATCCGATAGGGAGCTATCAATTTGTGAAAAAAGCAAACAAGGAACTCGATTTGCAAATCACTAATCCCACCAAGTTTTGGAGTTTAACAAAATATCTGGTTGTGGAAGTGAAGCCTTAATCACACAAACAAAATGGGTAAAATAAAAAAAATCTTGAAGGTCACCTTGCCGTTAGCATTGGGAGTCGTTATCTTGTATTTTTTGTATAAGGGGACGGATTTTGATGCCTTGTGGCTGGAAATAAAGGATGCCAATTGGGGCATTTTGTTGCTTTCGTTGCCCTTTGGAGCTGCTGCCAATGCTATTCGCGGGCTTCGCTGGCAGTTGTTGATTAACCCGTTAGGCTACCGACCCAAGCGGATGAATTTGATTTATGCGGTGTGGGGAAATTATGCGGTGAACTTTGTTTTGCCGCGTGTAGGTGAGTTTTGGCGGTGCGGCGTGATTTCTAACAAAGAAAACATCCCGTTCAAAAAGGTGATTGGCACGCTGATTATTGACCGCCTGTTTGACCCTATTATCCTGCTGCTGTTCTTATTAGTGGCTTTTGCGAGCAACATTTCTGTCTTCCTCAAAAACAAGGATGCGTTTGCTTTGCCTGCTTTTCTCACATCGCCCTTCTTTTATCTGGGTGGTGTGTGCGTGTTGGCTTTCGTTCTCCTATTATGCTGGTTTTTCAGGTGGACAAAACCAATAAAAAAAGTCATCGTCTTTTTCGTCGGACTGTGGAATGACTTCAAAACGGTAGGCAAAATGAAAGAGAAAAACCGCTTCCTACTCTATTCTTTCGGCATTTGGCTCGGTTATTTCTGCTACGAATATGTTACATTTTTTGCCTTTGGTTTTACATCGCATTTGAGCATTGCGGCAGTCCTGTTTGTCTTCGTAATGGGCAGTTTGAGCATGATTATCCCCTCCAATGGTGGCTTGGGTCCGTGGCAAGTGGCTACTATTTTCGGACTGATGGCTTGCAATGTCGGTATCACCCGTGGCGAAGCCACCGCTTATGCCACCGCCGTGTTTGTCATGCACTCCCTCTGGGATGCCCTCTGCGGCGTATTTGGCATCTTTATGCTCTCACGACCTGCACAAGTTCCCCTCGACCCGGCGGAATGATACATTAATTTGACTACCTTTGTGGCTAAAAATAAACGTTATGGAAACAAAAACAGTTAAACGGTTGCCCTACGGCACCTCCAATTTCGGCAAATTAATTACCGAAAATTATGCTTATGTGGATAAAACTCAATTCGTTGAACAGCTTGAAAATGAGGCTAATCCGTATCAATTTTTCATCCGCCCGCGCAAATTTGGCAAGAGTTTATTCTTCTCCTTGCTTGAGCATTACTACGATGTAAACAAGGCAAAGAATTTTGAAACGCTGTTTGGTGAGTTGTATATTGGCAAGCATCCTACGCCGAAGAAAAGTGCGTATGCCGTGTTGAAATTTGATTTTTCGGGCATCAACACCACCGGTGAAGATGGCTTCCGGTTTTCGTTTTCCGATAATATACAAGATGCTGTTTGCTATTTTTTGGATGCTTATCGCAATTTTTTCCCCGATGCCGATAGTCTTATTCAGCGGTTAAATGAAGAAAAATCAGGTATTTCTTCTGTCAGAAAAATTATTAACAAGGCGGAAACGAAGGGCGTGAAAATTTTTGTCATCATCGACGAATACGACCATTTTGCTAATGACCTCATCGCCATGGGTTCGCAGTTGGGCAAAGATGTTTATCATAATATGGTGCAGGCTAACGGGCTTGTGCGCGACTTTTATGAAGCCTTAAAAATCGGCACCAAATCGGTCATTGACCGCATTTTCATTACCGGCATATCCCCTGTGATGCTGGATGACCTCACAAGCGGTTTTAACATTGCCGCCAATCTCACGTTAAATCCAAATTACAATGAAATGATGGGTTTTACACAACAGGAAGTGGATGCGTTAATGCTGGAAACCGGTGTTGATTCAGCCCTTGTCAATGTGGATATGGAAATGTATTATAATGGGTACCTTTTTCATAAAGATGGGGAGCACCGAGTATATAATCCGTCTATGGTACTTTATATATTCAATCAGATATTAACGTTTAAGAAAACTCCTGAAAACATCATTGACGACAACCTGAAAACGGATTACAACCGTTTGCGCCGCATGGTTCAAAATGAGGAAAACCGCAACACATTGATAGAAATTGTTCAAAACAATGGAATCGTGTCCGATGTCATCAGCAAATTTTCAATTGACCGATTGGAAGACACCAATTATTTTATATCACTGCTTTTTTATATGGGATTGCTCACGGTGGATAAATATCAAGATGATACTCTTACCTTAAAAATTCCAAACTACTCTATTAGAACGGTTTATTGGGAGTATTTGGAACAGTTGACTCTGGACTGGAACGAGGATGTTGTAATTGATGTGCGAGCACAAAGTGCTGCAGTCAGGGAATTGGCGCATCACGGTAATCTGCACCCCTATATCGAATATGTAAGTCAAAACATTTTCAGCCGCTTGTCGAACCGCGATTTGCAACACTTCAATGAAAAACACATCAAAATCATGCTGCTTAACGGCTTGTTTCAAAGCAAATTGTACGTGCCGCTCACCGAAAAAGAAGTAGAAAACGGCTACATCGACATTTTTTTGCAGCGCAGTCCCCGACTTCCCGACATAAAATACGAATGGGTATGGGAACTCAAATATCTCAAAAAGGGCGATAGAAAAGCATTGCAAGCAGCAAGGAATGATGCCCGCGCACAATTGGAGAAATACCGAAGCGCGCGCGAATTTGCCGAGCGCACAGATGTGCGCTTTGCATCAATTATTTTTATTGGCAAAGACAAGTTTGAGGTTGAAGAGCGATGATAACAACCCTTTTATAATAATCAATAATTCATAAAAAAACAGTACCTTTGCGCATCATTACATATATAGAATATATGAAAATCATTTCATTAAATCTCAATGGTATTCGCTCTGCGAGCAGCAAGGGCATGTTTGAGTGGCTGGAAACAGCTTGTCCTGATGTGCTTTGCGTGCAGGAATTGAAGGCGCAGCCCGAACAGATTGATGTGCTGGCGTTTCAGGGCTTGGGCTACACGCACCAATTAGTGCACTCGGCGCAGAAAAAAGGCTATAGCGGCACGGCTATTTTCAGCAAGCAAAAGCCTGATTACTATGCGATTGGCATCGGCAATGAGTTTTTTGATGCGGAGGGGCGGGTGATTCGTGCCGATTTTGGCGATGTGACGGTGGTGTGCGTTTACATTCCCTCCGGCACCACCGGCGATGTGCGGCAGGCGGCTAAGATGCAGTTTTTGGAACTCTTTTTGGAGTATCTCAAAAAGTTGCGTGCGGAACGTCCCAATTTGAGTGTCTGCGGCGACTTCAATATCTGCCACAAGCCCATCGACATCAACCATCCCGAACGCCACAAGACGAGCTCCGGATTTTTGCCCGAAGAGCGCGAATGGTTCGACAGGCTCGTTGAGGCGGGCTTTGTGGACACGTTTCGCGAGTTCAACCAAGAGCCGAACCAATACAGTTGGTGGAGCTATATGGGCGGTGCGCGTGCCAAAAACGTGGGCTGGCGCATTGATTATCATGTTGTGACAGAAGCACTTAAGCCGCGTTTGAAGCAGGCTGTCATTGAGCAGCAAGTCGTGTTGTCCGACCATTGTCCCGTGGGGATTGAACTGGCATGAAGCATATTCCGGACAAGGCGTTCAGCTACCTGTTTATCCTCATTGCCGGGCTGATAGCATTTGGTTCTCTGGCGATTACAAACATTTTGGTGGATGATTTGAAGGAAGAGGAGCGCAAAAAAATCGAGATTTGGGCGGAATCCATCGCGCTCTTGTCGGAGCAAGCACAAATGATTGATAACGAGGATGTTACAGCAGATTTTAATAATTATGACAAACTGTTGGTACTCATTTTGCAAAGCAACACCACCATTCCCGTTATTCTCACCGATGATACCGGTCAGGCAATTCAGGTGGTCAATTTAAAAACGCCGCCAACATTATCGCAACCGTTTATCGCACAGAAGATTGCCAATTGGAAGCAAAAACACGCACCGATTACGATTCAATTGGACGAAGACACCACACAATATGTCTATTACGATGATTCTTCGGTTTTGAAACGCCTCCAATGGTTTCCGTTTATCCAGTTGACGGTCGTGTTTGTCTTTATTGTGATTGCGTTTATTGCCCTGATGAGCACTCAAAAATCGGAGCGCAACAAGGTGTGGGTGGGGCTGTCCAAAGAAACGGCGCATCAACTCGGCACTCCCATTTCGTCCCTCATGGCATGGGTGGAATACCTGAAAACCAAGGAGATAGAGCAGCACCTGCTCGACGAGATGGACAAAGACGTGCAACGCCTGAAAACCATTGCCGAGCGCTTTTCCAAGATTGGCTCGGAGCCTGAACTCCAACTCATGAATGTGCACGAAAGCATAAACAACGCCGTCAGCTATATGCAAAGCCGTATTTCGTCCAAAGTAAAAATTTCCACCGATTTGCCCCAAGAGCCGCTAATTATCAAAATGAGTGAGTCGCTCTTCGCATGGGTGTTGGAAAACCTGATTAAGAACGCCGTGGACGCGATGGACGGAAAAGGCAAAATCATCATCCGAACCGTCCAAAAAGGCGAAAAAGCCATCGTGGAAGTATCCGACACAGGCAAAGGCATCCCCAAATCGAAGTTCAAAACCGTCTTCCAACCCGGCTACACCACCAAAGCACGCGGCTGGGGCTTGGGACTCTCCCTCGTCAAGCGCATCATCGAATCCTATCAGGGCGGCAAAATCTACGTGGCGCAATCCGAAATAGGGCGAGGCACCACTTTTCGGATGGAATTTTAAAAATAGAGTTTAGTTATTAGAGTTTAGAGTTTAGAGTTTAGTCGCCCCCCAGCCCCCCTCAGGGGGGAGTCGGGGGCGCATCTCGTAGGGATGCGGGATTGCGGGGCAAGCCCCGGTCGTGGTCGGAAGATTGGTTGGATGTTGAATTTACGGGCTGAAAGCCCGAACCGTCATTGCGGGCTGAAAGCCCGAACCGTCATTACGGGCTGAAAGCCCGAACCGTCATTGCGGGCTGAAAGCCCGAACCGTCATTGCGGGCTGAAAGCCCGAACCGTCATTGCGGGCTGAAAGCCCGAACCGTCATTACGGGCTGAAAGCCCGAACCGTCATTACGGGCTGAAAGCCCGAACCGTCATTGCGGGCTTGACCCGCAATCCCCTGTTCTACATCGCTCTGTAGCACAACATTCAGCTTATTTTCATGGGATTGCGGGTCAAGCCCGCAATGACGATAACAACGAAATTAACAAACATTAACATAGTGAAGTGTTAAAGTCAAAAAAATCCATTGTCATTCAAAAAACATTCACTACCTTTGCCGCCGAGTTGTCATAGTGGCAATTCACAACAAAATTTGTTAAACATTAAAATTTAGATTTATGAAAGAAAAGTTCAAGTGTAAAAACTTTGCAAAGTTTGCAAAAACATCGCTATTGATTAGCGTCCTCTTGGGGGGGGGGGGGTGCAAAGCATTCGTGCTGAAGCGCCGCAGGAGGCGGCGCAAGTTACAACAAGTGCTTCGGCACGGACGAAGACCGTTACCGGCTTCGTGTACGACGAAGCCGGCGTTGGAATCCCCGGTTCCACCATCACCATCAAAGGGAGCACTCGTGGAGTGGCTACCGACTTGGATGGGTCATTCAAAATAGACGTTTCGCCGACGGATGTTTTGGAAGTTTCTTTTTTGGGCTATGACACCTACACTGTGACGGTGGGTGACAAGGCGAATTTTGTGATTCCGCTCAAGCCCAAGGCGAATGAGTTGGATGAAGTGACGGTGGTGGCTTTCGGCAAGCAGAAGAAAGAAAGCGTGATTTCGTCCATTACCACCATCAACGCCAAGGATTTGAAGGTGCCCAGCAGCAACCTCACCACTGCCTTTGCAGGACGTGTGGCAGGCTTGATTTCCTATCAGACCAGCGGCGAACCCGGGCAGGACAACGCGAGTTTCTTTATTCGCGGTATCACCACTTTCGGTGCTGAAGCCAAGAAAGACCCGCTCATCCTGATTGACGGGATGGAACTGACCACCGACGATTTGGCGCGGCTGAATACCGACGACATCGCCAGTTTCTCCATCATGAAAGATGCCACCGCCACCGCGCTTTACGGTGCACGCGGCGCCAACGGCGTGATTATGGTAACCACCAAAGAGGGAACCGAAGGCTCGACACGTATCAATGTGCGCCTTGAAAATTCCTTTTCAAGTCCGACAACCAGAATTGCGACGGCAGACCCGGTAACGTATATGCGGATGCAAAACGAATCGCTACTGACACGTAATCCGTCAGCAGCAGCCATCTACACGCCCGAAAAAATCCGTATGACGGAAGAAGGGCGCTATCCGGATATTTTTCCGGCCACAGACTGGTATGACTCCATGTTCAAAGACGTTATCAGCAACCAACGCGCCAACCTGAGTGTCAGCGGTGGCGGAAAGATTGCGCGATATTATGTAGCCGCCAACATCACGCAAGACAATGGTAACCTGACAGTGGACAGAAGAAACAACTTCAACACCAATATCAGCCTGACCAAATACGCGGTGCGTTCGAACGTCAATGTCAATCTGACCAAAACGACAGAACTCGTCCTGCGCTTGAGTTCTTCGTTCGACGAATATACCGGACCGATAGACGGCGGAACAGAAATGTACAAAAAAGTGATGCAGGCAAATCCGGTATATTTCAAACCCTACTATGAGCCGGATGCAGAAAATGCGTATGTGAAACATATTCTGTTTGGCAATTATGAACAGGGCAATTATATCAATCCGTATGCCGAATCGCAGAGGGGCTACAAGGATTACAGTACCAATATGACGCTCACGCAGTTTGAAGTGAAACAAAAATTGGACATGGTCACCGATGGTTTATCGCTCAGGGCGATGGTCAATATGAACCGTTTTTCAGAATTTTCCACCGTCCGCCAATATTCTCCATTTTACTATAATATGGAGTCTTACGACCTGACGGATGGCTCCTACAAGTTGTGGCGACTGAATCCGAGCGGCGGGGACGAAACGATTACACCTTCTGCGGGAGGCCGAAACATCAATACGATGTTCTATTTGGAATCGGCGCTGGAATACAACAAGCAGATTCGCGAGCACAACCTGAATGCCTTATTGGTGTATATCATGTCGCAGCGGAATGAGGGGCTTGCCACTGATTTGGAACTGTCGCTGCCTCACCGCAATATGGGCGTTTCCGGTCGTTTGGCGTACAATTACGACTCTCGCTACTTTGTAGAGGGTAATTTCGGCTATAATGGTTCCGAGCGCTTTGCCACAAGTCATCGCTGGGGATTTTTCCCGTCAATAGGATTGGCATGGTTGCTGTCTAACGAAGCCTTTTTTGAGCCTTTGAAAGGTGTTGTGAACACGTTTAAGCTCAAGGGAACGTACGGTTTGGTTGGCAACGATGCCATCGGTAGCAACAGCGACCGGTTCTATTACCTGGCAAAAGTGAATATGAACTCCCCTAAAGATGTCCATTGGGGCGGAATTGCCGGATACAATCCGGGTGGTGTAGACGTTACCCGATATGCCAACGAGGGTATCGGGTGGGAAATCGCTTACAAGACTAATCTGGGTGCTGAAATAGCCTTAGACAACGGTTTGTCGGCAAATTTGGATTTCTTCCACGAAAAAAGAACAAATATTTTGCTTGACCGCGTCATGCCGGCACAGTTGGGCGTAATCCCAATCTCCAAAGTGAAATCCAATCTGGGAACAGCTCAGGGGCAGGGTTTTGATATGGAACTGAATTACCAGAAATTTTTCAACAAGGACTTCTGGCTTACCGGGCGGAGTACTTTTACGTATGCCACCAGCAAGGTCGTTGAATGGGAAGAACCGGATTACAGTGCCACGCCATGGCTATCGAAGGTCGGCTACAAAATTAGCCAGGAATGGGGATACATTGCCGAACGGCTTTTTGCAGACGATGTGGAAAAAGACAACTCGCCCGAACAGTTCGGCGAGGTGAGGGGCGGCGACATCAAATACCGCGACATCAATGGCGACGGGAAAATAACGCCACTGGACAAAGTGCCCATTGGATACCCCAAAGAGCCCGAAATCAACTACGGTTTCGGTCTTTCAGCCGGATTCAAGGGTGTTGACGCCTCGTTCTTCTTCCAAGGCTCAGCTCGCCAGTCTTTCTGGTTAGATTTGAAAGCCATATCGCCTTTCCTGGACACTAACGCCGACGATGGTAAAATCGGTGAAAACGCCATTATACAACCCATTGTGGACAGTTACTGGTCGGAGGGCGACCGCAACCTGTATGCGTTCTGGCCACGGTTGTCAAGCGACCCCATCACCGAAAACAGCAACAATGCCCAAACCAGTACGTGGTTTATGCAGGATGCTACTTTTCTCCGCCTGAAATCAGTGGAACTGGGTTATACTCTGCCGGAAAAGATTTCTCAAAAGATGCACATAAGCAATTGTCGCTTCTATGTGAGTGGGACAAACCTGCTCTGTTTCAGCGCGTTCAAACTGTGGGACCCCGAAATGGCAGGCAACGGTCTGGGCTATCCGCTGCAAAGGGTTTTTAATGTGGGACTTAATATAGGATTTTAAAAATTTTAAAAATATGAAATCAATTAAAAAATTTATTCGTACAGACGTGGCGCGCCACGTCTCTACATTCATCGTTGCCGCGATAGGCATTTTTCCGGCATGCAGTGATTACTTGGATGTGGTGCCTGATGGCACAGCCACCATAGACAACGCTTTTGCCGACCGTTATACTACGGAGAAATATTTGGCAAGCTGTTACTGGGCTTTGCCTCGGTTAGGACACTGGAACAGCAATCCGGCATGGATGGGTTCCATGGAAATGGTGATGAACAGGTCTATCAGCAGTGACAATGCCGGTATGCAACAGGCATTGGGCAACAATAATTCATCCGCCGCCTATTTCGATTATTGGGGTGGCACTCATGATATAGTCGGTGGCGAGGGTGTTTATACTGCCCGGTCGCTGTACGCGGGTATCAGGGAATGTAATGTTTTTTTGGAAAATATCGACAAAGTGATGGATTTAACTCCTGCGGACAAAGCCAGAATGATTGCTGAGGCGAAAACGCTCAAAGCGTACATGCACTTCTATCTGCTCTGCCTTTATGGACCGATGACTCCTTTGCGCGAAAATCTGCCCGTTGATGTATCGACTGCCGGCATACGCCTGTATCGCGAAAAAATCGACGTTTGCTTTGATTATGTCATTCAATTGCTTGACGAGGCGATAACGGGTCATGCCTTGCCGGCGGTGGTGGGCAGTAAATCTTCCGAAGAGGGGCGGTTTGTCCATGCTGCTGCCTGCTATCTGAAAGCAAAAGTATGCGTGTTTCGGGCAAGTCCGCTTTTCAACGGCAATACCGCTTACAACGATTTTAAAGACCATAACGGTGAACACTTTTTCAACCAGACAGAGAATCCCGACCACTGGGTGAAAGCCGTGGACGCATGCAGAGCGGCTGTGGCCGCCTGTGCAGAGGGGAATATCCGTTTGTACCAAAAATCCGACTATAGGACGCAGGTCTCCATGTCGGACACTACCCGCCTGGTCAATACGCTTCGCAGTGCCGTTACCGCAGAATGGTCAGCGAATGTTGAAACAGTATGGAATTCTACTGCAAGTCCAATATATTACTACACGATAGTCGATTTTTTAGTTCAGCAACAGGACGGAAACTCCGCTGCGACCGGGAGTATAAGCGTGCCTTTCTCTACCGCCGAGCAATTCTATTCCAATCATGGCGTGCCCATTGACGAAGACAAAGAATGGCGAGATTCCGCCTGGTACAACAACCGTTACCAAGTGCGCAAGGCTACCGTGGAGAGCCAATATTACATAGCGAAAGACGAAAACACAGCCGTCGTGAATTTCAACCGCGAGCCGCGTTATTATTCTTCTTTGGGATTTGACCGTGGGAAATGGCATTCCAATTACTATGTCATTCTACCGGACGAAGATACACGCTTTCTGGATAATTTATGGGGACATTATTCATCCTACAAGGCACTTACGAACTACAATGTTACCGGCTATTTCGCAAAAAAGATGGTAAGCCTGCTTGTTTCGTTCAGAAATCCAAATGCGTTTGACCAAACCGCATATCCTTATCCTGATATGCGGTATGCCTCCCTGCTCCTTTATTTTGCGGAAGCACTTAACGAGACGGCAGCAGGAGAAAGCGGTACACCACCCGACGAGGTATATGACCTCATTGACGAGGTGCGGGCACGCGCAGGACTGGATGGCGTTCGAAACAGTTGGCAGAATTACGCCATCGAGCCGACGAAACCGCGCACCAAAAAGGGAATGCGCGAAATCATTCAGCGTGAACGGAACATCGAACTGGCTTTCGAAGGGGAGTATTATTGGGACAGCCGTCGTTGGAAAACGGCTGAAAAAGAGCAAAATCGTGTTATCCAGGGTTGGAATGTGCGCGGTGACAATGCGTCAACTTATTACATACCGGTATCTGTTTATACACAGAGATTTACGCAACGCGATTACTTTTTGCCCATCAAAGAACAGCATATCATCGAGAATCCTCTGTTGATTCAAAATCCGGGATATTAAAAACAATTACGAATTACGAATTAAAAATTAAAGAATATGAAAAATAGATGTTTAGTATTATGTGTTACGACACTTGCACTCTTTTCCTGTGCGGACAAGACCTTGGAGCCTCTCAATGGAAGCCTGGGTATGCCGGGAGTGGTTACAGAACTTGAAACGACCCGCATCCCCGGAGGCGCCATCGTCAGCTACCGCATTCCCGATGCTGCGGATTTGCTGTTGGTGAAAGCGGTTTACACCATCACCAACGGACAGAAGCGGGAAGCTACCGCCTCCTATTACGACAATCATCTCGTGCTGGAAGGGTTTAGCGATACCTTGCCGCACGAAGCTCTGATTTATTCCATCAGCCGTGCGCAGACCCTATCCGAGCCTGTTCCGGTGACGTTTCGACCGCTTGAATCCTCGTTGGCGAAAGCGGCAAAAACCGTCCGTATATTCGAAGATTTCGGCGGAGCGGCATTTACATGGAAAAATGAGGATGGAGCACCATTGACATTCGATTTTCAAACCACGGATGCCAGAGGAGAATGGCAAACGGCAACCATTATTCAGTCCTCTGCCGATTCGGCGGAACGGACCATTCGCGGCTACCTGCCTGAGCCGCGTAAATTCAGACTGGTGGTGAGTGACAACTGGGACAATCAAATAGCAGTTTTGCCGGATGGAGGAGGAGTGATTACCCCGCTTCGGGAAGAGCGGCTGGATAAAACCATCATGTCATTTATGCATTTGAAAGGGAGTGTGGATGACACTTACATGGACGCATGGGGAGGCAGAGACGTTTTTATGATAGATGACGATTTGAATACGATGGCTGTCACTTACGAGGGCAATTTCCCCTTATTCACAATAGATCTGGGCAAAAAAAACGAAATTGAGCCGTTTGGTGGTGCACCAGCGCCGTATGAATGGCAAGTTTTATAATCAGGCAAATGTACGCCTCTTTAGTGTATGGCGCCCCACTGTGGAAACACCTTCGCAGACAGGGGTTTGGAGCGACTGGACTAAGGCAATGGACTGCGAATGTATCAAACCGTCGGGTATTCCGTATGGCGGAGGAGATGGCGCTGATATCATTGACTATACCAATGAAGACATGAAAATGGCGCAGGCCGGACACAATTACAACTTCCCGCGGGACATGGAACCGGTGCAATATGTGCGCATCTATGTTGCAAACCAAGCCGCCATCTGGAATCCCAGAGCACCATACGGACAGTTTGCCGAATTGACATTTTACGGACTATATGAAGAATAAAATGTAGAAATTAAGAAATGTAGAAATTAACAAATTTAAAAATTAAAAAAAATGAAAAAAAGTAGAATTATTGTAGGTATAGTGCTTGCCGGTATGACACTGACGGCTTGCGAAGGAATGATGGACGTCCACAAGGATTATTTGGAGGGTGGCGAAAAAGTGTATCTGTCTAAACCGCTGTCGGTGAATTTTTTGGCAGGACAGGGTAGGGTAGTGGCAGAATTAGTACTTTACAATTCGCCCAATGTAAAGACGGTGGATATTACATGGGACAACGGGAACGGCGGGAAAGATGCGCTGAGCACTCCGGTATCGCCTTCCACGGGCTTGGATACGCTATTTATCCCCATCACAGGTTTGGAGGAAAAGGCTTATACCTTTACGCTGGTGACCACCGATGCCTACGACAACCATTCTCTTCCCTTTACGGGTACGGGCACTGTTTACGACACCCTGTTTCAGGCATCTACGGCGCACCAGCCTGTTTTGCAAATTGACCTTACCGAAACCGGAGGACAGCTCTCATGGACGCCTACCCTGGATTATCTGCTGGGCAGCGAAATACGGTATGTTTCCAAAACCGATGAAACTTTAACGGTGTTTGCTCCGGCAGGCGTTTCTGCGTCCTTGCCCGATGCCAAAGTAGCTTCGAAAGTGACTTATCGTTCGCTTTTTCTCCCCGAACCGTCGGCTATTGACACTTTTTATACCGCGTGGGCAGAGTATGAAACGGCATTTCCGGCAAACATCCTGCTGGATAAAACCACATTTGTGGTGCTTGGCGTTTCCAGTGAAGCAACTGATGGCGGCGGCAGGTTTATGGTGAATGATAATGATCCTGCTACCTATTGGCAATCGGCATGGAATCCCCTCGCAGGTTTTCCGCATTGGATTATTTTGGATATGAATGAATCACGGCATGTAGTCAAAGTGAATCTTACACGTCGTCCGGATCAGGCGTCTAATAAAACCGTTCAAGTTTTTGTCGGTGATATTCCGACTTATGGTGATGCCGCATGGAAACCGATTGGGTCTGTCGTATTTCCCAGTAGCGGCTCGGCTCAGGTAACGCTTGATGTCCTGCCGGCTACTGATTCCCAAGGACGTTACATTCAAGTGTATTATGATGATGCTTACATAGTCACATACGTTAGCCTTGCGGAAATAGATGTTTATATTGATTAAATGTTATATCTTTGTACCCCGAATTGTATAAAAATAAATTAAAAAACAATGATGAAAATAAAAGTATTTTTATTCTGTATTCTGCAAATATCGGTGTTTGCGGCTTCTGCGAAAGGGGGGCTTAACGGTAAAGGCGACTTGATTACATGGGTTAGCGAGGACGGTCAGAAAATTAGCGTCAAAGCACCTGTTATTAGTGGAGCATCGGGCGTATCTGTCCGTCTGACACCTGCTTCGCGTGCGGTCACGCCGGTGTTGTCTGTCAGCGATTACCGTATCGTTATTGAGACCGGCTCACAGCGATTCAACGGCAATTGCCAGGTTCGTATGGAACTGCCGGAGAGTGCCAAAAGCAGTCTGCTCATTTATGATGTTGACATTGAGTTTGACACACCGGTGAGGTCGGATTTGACTTTGGAGTTTACCCTTGAAACGGAAAAAGCGGTGGTTACTCAATTGACTTTGCCCGAACTGGCAGGTAAGGTCAAAACCTACCCTTTGAGCGGGGACACCTCGAAAGAAGCGTTTTTCTTTATGGGCGCAAATTCTGCCGACAAAGGCGAAAGGCTCGCTCTGCCTGCTTTGAACGTACACCTCGGCAAGCAGCAATTAGCAGTCGCTACCGACCCCTATTTCGGCGCGAATTTCAACGTCCGGACGGTGGCAGGCAATAAGGGAGAAATCAAATTGTCGTACAAATATACGGCTTCTAAAATGCCTTTGAAATCGGAACGGCGCAAGTTCGCGTTCCTGCTGCACAACAAGGACGCCGACGGTATGCTCTCGAATTTCTACAACACTATTCCCGATATAGCACCGGGAGCGGCTTGGACACACGAAATTCATCTTAACTATTACGACTATTTTTCCAAGAACGGCAAAGGATGGTATGCGAATATCGAAAAATTAGCCTCGGTTATTCCGGCTGAATACCGTAAGCACGCCATCGTCAATCTTCACGGATGGTACGACTATATAGGCGGCTTTGCGTACGATTTCGAGACAAAAAAAATCTCCAAGGAATGGAAAATTGTTGAATTGGAGCAGGGTGTGCGCCGGGAATATGCGATGACTTTGGATGAGATGCACAAGCGTATTCGGTATGCCAAAGATTTTGGATTTCGTGTTGCATTCTACTATGCCGACGGGTTTAATCGCGATTCGGGTCTGCCCGAATTTCGGCAGGACTGGATTGCCGTGAACGTAAACGAAAACAGCAAAGGCTTTCTAACCGCTTGGCAACCGGGATGGGGGCTTGGCAAAGTATATACACTCAATCCGTCGCTTCCTGAAACGCGACAGGTGTTTATCAATGCGTTGCGTGCACTGCTCGAAGAATTTGGCAAGGAAGTCGATGCCTTTGTGTGGGACGAGACTTTTAACGCGCATGTTGGCGTTGTTACAAAAGTGGGGGATGATTGTACTTATGCCGACCGTGCATATATGTATCTTGCCGCCGAACTGACGCGACTTGTTCAGTCGTGGCAAAAAATAAATCCCGACCTTGCGTTTTTTACGTCCGATTGTCTTGGGCTGTCTTGGCTTGGCAATACTTCTCATACCGCCTTGGTGTCGCACGGCACTTACGAAGATACCGCAGCAGAGCCGGGTCTATGGCCTGTGGAAATGCTCAACAATTATCGCAATTGTTTGATGAGTTGCCTGTGGTACCCTGTCAGCAAAGCTGACCGCAATAAGATTGCCGCCGAAGAGTATGGCATTCCGCAAGGTTTGTCGGATGGCTATCAAGACTGTGTCGGTCCTGCCGCTATGAAGCCCGAACTGCTTAATGAGGTCATTGAGCGTTTCTTGAAGAATGTGAAAGAGAAACGCCAAAGAACCAAGTATTTGACGGCAGAATAGGAATAACCCTTGGTTGAATTCCGCAATCAAATCAAAGTTTGATTGTTGCCATTTCGTTGCCTAACTGATGCAAGGTATTTTCAATTTTACCTATTTGCCGTTCGGATATGTACGCTTTCTTTGTCTTGTATTGGCGCATTAACGAGGGATTTATCCGTGCCCTTTTAGCAAATTTCGTTACATTTATCCAATCGTAATAATTGAACATAGAGGCCATGTCGTATAATGCTGTTGCTTTCATATTCCTATTTTTTCAGCGGAGCCAACTGTTGCGACATACTTGGGTAAACATCCCGCAGTAACTCGAAAGCTGTTTTTTTCTCATCTTTCGTAGCTTTTTCGGCAATCAGCACTATTTCGGTTAATTTGGCATCTGCTAATTGTTGCAACACGAGGCTGGATGAGCGCACTTGTTTCATGTTTTTCAGGACAGGCAAGGCGGTGAGAATTGCTGTTCGTCCCTGTTCGGGATTGGCCGCCATTTCGTCCAAACCGTTGCGATGGAAGGTATAAAGCAGCTCGCGCAACGGCTTCATCGACTCATCCAAATAGGCGTTTATCATCGTGCCTTTGCTTTTTTCGTCGTCAAATGCCGACCAGCCGTTCCACTGCATATTCGATTGTGCCATAGAGGTAATGTGTTGGGCTTCGCGGTAAAAAGCATCGCCGCCCAAAAGCGAAAAACTGTCAAAATCCAAAGCCAAAATCAGATTGGCATAAAATGAAACCACCGCCTCCAAATTGCTGCTGAGGTTGTTTTGCTGATGCTCAATATTCGCATTTTCATTATACTCAAACTCAATATTTTCCCGATAATTAAGCAAGGTGGTGGTGTAGGAGGCATTGTAAACAGGGCGGCGCGACTGCACCGACAATTCCGCTTTAAAACTGTTGTCCGACACCCGTTCCAGGATGTTGAGCGTAAATGAACATTCGATTTTTTCGTTACTTCCCATAATCATCGCCCCCCATTTGGTACCGTTAATGAACTGTGTCAAAGCCTTTTCCATCGTAACAAACACATTTTTGTTGGTGCCCTCAATGCGGTCGCTACTGACCACCACCCGCGCGTTCAGTTCCTGTGCCTGCACCGCGATGGTTGCCTGTAACAACAATATCAATATGAAATGTTTTTTTTGCATCCTAATTCGATTGTTTTTTCAACCGTTCGATTTCTTTTTCTAATTTTCCGAGTTGGGCGTACATTTCCGGCAGTTTTGGGAAGATTACGCTTGAGCGGAGGAATTTCATGTGGTCGAACGCCGGTATTCCGAGCACTTTTCTGTCGTTTTTGATGCTGCCGAGGACTGCCGATTTGGCTCCTATGCTCACGTTGTCTCCTATTTTGAGGTGACCTACGAGGCCCACTTGTCCGCCCAATTGGCAGTTTTTACCTATTTTACTTGAACCGGCAATACCTGTTTGCGCTGCAATAGCGGTGTTTTCGCCAATTTCCACATTATGCGCTATATGTATCAGATTGTCCAATTTTGCACCTTTACGGATGGCGGTAACATCCATCACAGCACGGTCGATGGTGCTATTTGCGCCGATTTCTACATCGTCTTCAACCACCACGTTGCCTAATTGCGGGATTTTTCTGAACGAATCGCCCTCTTTTGCGAAGCCAAATCCATCTGAACCGATGACGGCTCCCGCGTGAATGATGCAATTGTTGCCGATAACGCAGCCGTCGTATATTTTTACGCCCGCATAAATCATTGTGTTTGAGCCGATTGTAACATTATCGCCAATGTATGATTGGGGATAAATGGACACATTTTCGCCCAACGTGACGTTTTCGCCAATGTAGGCAAATGCGCCGATATAGACATTCGTGGCGGTGGGGACTGCCTGTTCAACACCAATTTTCACCGATGGATGAATGAAAGACGGCTGCTCAATACCTTGCTTGCGCGGCTTTTCCTGACTTGCCATTTCCAACAGTCGCGCCAATGCAGAATAGGCGTCGGGCACGCGGATGAGTGTCAGACTTTGAGGCACGGGCTGTTCGAGCACGAAATCATCATTAATCAAAGCGATACTCGCCTGAGTATCATACAGATGGTGAGCATACTTAGGATTAGACAGGAATGTGATTGTCCCCGTTTTTCCTTCATCAATTTTAGAAAAATTGCTGACCTTTGCCGTAGCATTTCCCTCAATTTTGCCATCAAGAATACATGCTATTTGTTGTGCGCTAAACTCCATTGTTGTACATTTAGATAAAATTCCTGCAAAAGTAGGTATTTTTTTCGAACTTCACAAAAATTTTTGATAATTTTTCACAAAAAATTACTTTTCCCATTTCACAAAATTATTTCACCTCCCAAGTATCCAGCGTCAAAAGGTAGTCGCGCAACTTGCGTGACGGCTTTTTAGCTTGCACATCGGCGATTTGCTTTTCCATTTCGGCATCGTAGGTGGGGGCTTCCACGTCGCGGATAATTCCCAATGCGACAGGGAGTTCGCCGCCGTCCATCAGTGCCAATTTCAGGTGCAGGGTGGGGTCAACGGTCTTTGCATCGTGCACCAGCACCTTGTCGAGCGTGTGTCCACCTTCGCCGATGGTTACGGCTTTCAGGTTGAAGCCGTCTTGCACGATGCCGCGGTTGTTGTCTTTGCCGAAGCGCATTTTTTCGCCGTGCTTGAGCGTGATGGTCTTGTCGGCACGCACGTCCCTGTTGACGATGGATTCGTTGATGCCGTCGTTGTAAATCACACAGTTGAGGATGACCTCTATTACAGATGTGCCTTTGTGTTTGGCAGCCGCCACAAGGATGTCAGGAGCGTTTTTCACATCGGTGTCGATGATGCGGGCGAAAAATTTGCCGCGCGCCCCGATTGCCAACTCTGCCGGACGAAAAGGGTCTTCCACCGTGCCGTAGGGCGATGATTTGGATACAAATCCGCGTGCCGAGGTGGGGGAATATTGCCCTTTTGTTAAACCATATATCTTATTGTTCATCAACAAGATATTGATGTCCACATTGCGCCGCACCGCGTGAATAAAATGGTTGCCGCCGATTGCCAGACAGTCGCCATCGCCCGTTGCGAGCCAAACGGACAACTTCGGATTAGCCACTTTCGTGCCGGTCGCAATGGCTGCACCGCGCCCGTGGATGGTGTGAAACCCGTAGGTGTTCATATAATAGGGCAAGCGCGACGAACAGCCGATACCGGAAATCACGGCGGTATTGTGAGGTGCCACGCCCAAGGTTGCCATCGCCTTATGCAGGCTGCTCAACACGCCAAAATCGCCGCATCCGGGGCACCAGCGCACTAATTGAGTGCTTTTGAAATCTTTTGCTTCGTAACTATTCATACTATATATTTTTTTTTGTCATTGCGGGCTTGACCCGCAATCCCCTGAAAGAGAGCACCCCTTTGGAGGGGATTGCGGGTCAAGCCCGCAATGACAGATATGTATTATTTTTCAATTATTTTAATAATCTCCTCTACAAGGCGGGTTACGATGAACGGCTGCCCCTTCACGCGATTGAACTGGTAAGGGTTGAAGCCGCCGATTTTGGAGCGCAGGTAGCCTGCGAATTGTCCCAAATTCTGTTCTATGACCAGCACCTTTTTGTACTTCCTGAGAATTTCCTCCGTGTTTTTCGGTAGCGGGTTGATGTAGCGGAAGTGCGTGAATGCCACTTTTTTGCCGGTTTTGCGCACGTCGGCAACGGCTTCGGAGAGGTGTCCGCAGGTGCCACCCCAACCCACAACCAGCGTGTCGGCATCCTTGTCGCCCAGTACTTCCTGAGGTGGTAGCACGTCGGCGATTTTATCGACTTTTGCCTGACGCACCTGCACCATTTTTTGGTGGTTGTCGGGGTCGGTCGCAATGGAGCCTTTGTCGTAGTCCTTTTCCAAGCCTCCGATGCGGTGCATAAAGCCTTCTGTGCCCGGAATTGCCCAATAGCGCACGTCCGTTTTCGCGTCGCGCGTGTAGGCTTGCCAATTTTGGGCGAGCTGTTCGGGCTTCACGTAGGGCGGTTTTATGTCGGGATATTCTGCCAAATCAGGGATGTGCCAGGCGGACGAGCCGTTGGCTATGTAGCCATCAGTGAGCAAGATAACGGGGGTGAGATGCTCCAGCGCGATTTTTGCTGCCCAATAAGCCGAGTCGAAACAGTCGGTCGGCGAGAGGGCAGCCATCACCACGGCGGGGCTTTCGCCGTTGCGTCCGTAGAGGGCTTGCAGCAGGTCGGTTTGCTCGCTTTTGGTGGGCATACCGGTGGAAGGACCGGCGCGTTGCACATCCACAATCACCAAGGGAATTTCGGCAATCACCGCCAAGCCGATGGCTTCGCTTTTGAGAGCCAAACCCGGTCCGGAGGTGTTCGTGGCGGCGAGGCTGCCTGCAAACGCGGCTCCGATGGCGGTGCAGATACCGGCAATTTCGTCTTCGGTCTGCATCACCTTGACTCCCAACTCTTTACGCGCGGTGAGTTCTTGCATCACATCTGTTGCCGGCGTGATGGGATACGAGCCTAAAAATAGTTGCAACCCTGCTTTTTCGGCGGCGGCAATCAAGCCGTAAGCCGTTGCCTTGTTGCCGTTTACGTCGATATAAAAACCTTTCTTTTGAGGTTTCGTTTCGATGCGATAGGTCGAAACGCTTGCGTGGATGTTATGCCCGTAGTTGAAACCCGCCTGCAACACTGCCAAACTTGCTTTCAAGGCATCCGGTTTCTTCTTGAACTTTTCGGACAGCAGTTTTTCCACAATCTCGATGGGGCGATTAAACAGCCAGCAGACCAGCCCCAGCGCAAAGATGTTGCGGTTTTTGAGGGCTTGTTTGTTGCCGACAATGTCTTCCAAGCAGTCTTTACACATCTGCGTGATGCTTGCCGCCACCACTTGCACCGAGTGGAGACCCAATTCCTTGAACGGGTCGTCGGTCGTGAAAAGGGCTTTTTCCAAGTCCACTTTTGCGAACGAATCGGTGTCGATGATGACCACCGAATCCCTTTTGAGGAACTGTGCATTCACTTTCAGCGCGGCGGGGTTCATCGCGATGAGCACGTCCGCCTTGTCGCCGGGGGTGAACACCTCCTTTGCGCCCAACTGCATCTGAAACCCCGAAACCCCGCTCAGCGTGCCGTGAGGGGCTCGAATTTCAGCCGGATAGTCGGGAAAAGTGATGATTTCGTTGCCCAACTCCGCAGAAAGGTTGGAAAACATCGTCCCCACCAACTGCATCCCATCGCCGGAGTCGCCCGAGAAGCGCACCACCACGCGGTCTAATTCTTTAATTTTAGTTTCCTGTGCCATTTAGTACTCATTTTCTATTTCAAAAACTCGCCGCAAAAGAACAAAGTAAATTTGAAATACAATTATGTTTTTTACAACTGCTCAGCCTGTTTCACCAACTTTTCCGATTCTTGCTGTGCATTCTTTTTTAAGCCGTCTGACTTGCTCTGGGCTTCCTTCACCAATTTGTCGCCTGCCACTTGTGCTGCTTTTTTGGCTATGGGGTTGCTTGCTTTGCTGACCATGGATTCGCTTTGCTTGCGGGCTTCTTCCACTAATTTGTCGCCGGCTTTTTGGGCTTCTGCTTGTAATTTGTCGCCTTGGGCGCGGGCGGCTGCTACGGCTTCTCCACGCTTTTTTTGCAGTTCGGCATCCGCTTTTGCCTTGGCTTCGTCAACCTTTTGTGTTACTTCTGCCTTTGCTTTGTCAACCTGCTTGTTCACCTCTTCCGTTACTTTGGCTTTTGCATCGTCCACTATGTCTTTCAGTGTGTTCAACACATCCACTTTCACTTTTGGGCTGGAGAATGTGCCGCCGATGCTTACACCCACTTTCGACAGTTTGCCCAGACCAAGGTTGTCCGGCAGTTGCACATTTCCCTTGTAATCAAGCGTTTGGTCTAAGCCCGAAGAGCCGCCGAGCGTCAGTTTTGTGTCGGCTACATTGATGTCGAACGGCTCGGTGTGCAACCGACCGTCGATGAGTTCAAAGGCGATTGACACGTTTTTCAGCGACAGCGACTTCAAGTCGGGGCGTTTCAGCGCATCTGCCAACGAGTTGAGGGCGGACACATCGTGCAACCCCACCGATTTGCTGGTGAGTTTTCCTTTGGCATACAAAGTTTTCAAATCCGGCGACATATCGCCCAGCAAGGTTGTTCTGAGTGCAAAATCTATTGAGCCTCTGCCTGTTGCGCTTTCAAAAATCGGTGCAACTTTTTGCAATGTTTCCACCTGCTTGAATATCTGCGTGAACTCTATCTCGTTGATATTGAGGTTCAAATTGGCTTTCGGCACTTTGGGGTCAACCGTGCTATACACTCCGCTCACTTTCATACTGCCGCCAAATGCCAGCAGGCTCAAGTTGTTGATTTTCAACTCACCATTGGCTGCGCGCAACGCCCCCCTGGCATCCTTGAATTGCATTTGACCGAATATCAATTCTTTGAAATTGGCATTCAACGCCGCATCAATATTTTTCGGAATTTCAATGACCGTCATCGGCTCTGTAGATGCTTCTTCGGGCTTCTTTTCTTCAGGCGTATCGGACATGAAGTCGTTCAAATTCAGATAGTTAGAAGAAACATCCAACTGTCCTTTCAGCGATTCGTTTTCGAGTAGCGCGTAGGCAACATAATTTTCCAATTTGCCGCGCAAAGCCACATCGTTGCGCCCGATTTTTATTTGTCCCGTTGACAAATCGGCGTAGCGATTGTTGAACACAAAACCGGCCTGTGAAATAGCTATATCATCTTTAAATCCGGCAAGTTTCAACAACAAATTGCTCAAACCGAGATTACCGGCAAAGTTGAATTTCTGATACTGATTGTTCTTGACGTACGACATCCGACCGCTTGCAGAGAGGTCTGCCGTGAACACACCGTTCAATTTGAGGTCGTCGCCAAGCGGATAAAAATCTTTCACCATGCCCAGGTCCAATTTGCCGTTGGCTTTCACCGAAAAATCAGGGTCAGAAATCGGCGTTGCCAAACGTGCCTGAATAGCAAACGGATTTTTGCCCAGACTGAGCGAAAAACGCGAAACATCCACCACCGTGCGGTCTAAACTGCCTCCAGGACTGCTCGCCTTAATGTCAATATTGATGGCATCCACGCTTTTGGGCAATGCCGGATATTGGAACTGACCGTCAGCCACCGCCAATTTCACGTTAAAAGCCGGGTACGTTTCGCCCACCATTCGCCCTTTGACGGCAGCGTTGAGCGTGACACTCCCCTTGGCTTTCAACCCGTCAAAATCTTTCGCATAGAGGGCAGGAACCATTGAGAGGATAGATTTGAACTGTATTTTTTCGGTGTTCAACGTCAAATCCATATCCATTCCTTCGGGTTCCAGCAAATCCACCCAACCATCGAGTGCTAAAGCCATATCATTGAGGCGAATATAATTTTTGCTGACCACAAACCGCATACTGTCCAAATCGGCTTCCACATCCACATTGAACTCAAAACTGGCTTTCGACAGGTAATTGACACCGCCCAAGCCAACAGTGATGGATTGAATGGACGTTGCGGTTTCGATAAGCGATGTGGAGGCAGAAAAATCGCCTTCCGTGTGGTGATTCAAACCGAGAATTTCGGCTTTCGTCTTGCCTTTTTCGTCCCAATACACAATGTTGGCATCTTTAATAGTAAAGTCGCGCAGTTGCAGGCGAAAACTCATCGTAGTGGTGCCTTCCGGCTCCTCTTCTTTCACTTTGGTGGAATCGGACTTCATAATGTCCCAATTGACTTTGCCATCGGGCAAAATGTGGGCATATATATATGGTCGGTCGAGGCGAATTTCGCGCACTTCGTAGCCGCTGTCCGAAAACAGGCTCATCAAATTGACTACCACGCGGATTTCCTTGCCGGAAAACAGCGTATCCTGCTGAAACTCATCCACTCCAATCACACGAATGTTCTTAATGCCAACCGACGCATTCGGAAAATCGCGGATAAAACTGAGCGAAATTTTCTCAAAATCAACCTGTGCATTCAGCATTTCATTGATTTGTTTCTTCGCCACCTCAACTATTTTGCCACTAAAAGCAAACGGCAAAACCAACAGCACCGCAAAAAGCAGCACAACACCCCCCAAGCACCACAGCAGTGGCTTTTTAGCACGAGGATTCAACACTTTAATCTCTTTCATATTTGTATTTTTTTTTTCGCTGCAAAGTTACATATTTTTTTTGAAATGAATACCGTTATATACAAAAATTAATCTTATTTGTGATTCTATGTTGTTTGATTACGCAGGCTCAGGCAACATAGCACTTTTTATCTTGAAATCAGCCATAACTTACTATTTTTACCCACTTACGGCTGATTATAGATTTATAATCAGCCGTAACTCACTATTTTTACCCACTTACGGCTGATTATAGATTTATAATCAGCCGTAACTCACTATTTTTACCCACTTACGGCTGATTATAGATTTATAATCAGCCATAACTCACTATTTTTACCCACTTACGGCTGATTATAGATTTATATTTTGAAATATCGTAACTTTTTTATACCTTTGCGGCTGATTATGATTCGATAAATGGTTGAAATATGAAAAGTAATATCATTGGCAGGGATACGGAACAGCAAGCACTGCAAGATATTTTACAATCCGAGATATCGGAATTTGTGGCAGTTTACGGCAGGAGGCGTGTGGGAAAAACATTTCTCGTTCGCGAAACGGTTACCGACCAATTTGTGTTTGAAATTTCAGGATTGGCAAAATCCAAAACCAAAAGTCAGTTGCTGAATTTTACGCTGACTTTGAACAAAGCAAGCGGCGAAAGCTTGAAACCCGCCGGGAATTGGCTGGAGGCGTTTGCGCAACTTATTGATTTTGTGGAACGCAGTCCGCAAAAACGGAAAATTTTGTTTTTCGATGAAATGCCTTGGATGGATACGCCACGCTCCGATTTTCTTCCGGCTTTGGAACATTTTTGGAACGCTTGGGCTTCGGCGCGCAAAGATATTGTGCTGATTGCTTGTGGCTCTGCTACTTCCTGGATTATCAACAACTTACTCAACAACCACGGCGGACTGCATAATCGTCTTACGGCAAGCATTTTTCTCAAACCGTTTACTTTATTGGAATGTGAAATGTATTTCAAGGCAAAAAAAATTGAATTGAGCCGTACGCAAATTGCTGAATACTACATGATTATGGGAGGTATTCCATTCTATTTAAGTAAAATAAAAAAAGGGTTGAGCTTGGCACAAAATATTGATAATCTGTTTTTTATGCCCAAAGGGGAACTCCGAAACGAATTTAACAACCTTTACGCGGCACTGTTTAACAAATCGGAAGAATATATTAAATTAGTGGAAGCATTGGGCAAAAAAGGTAAGGGATTGACTCGCAGCGAAATAGAGGAAACAGCAAAAATCAAGGCCGGCGGCACACTGACAAAAATTCTGCAAAATCTTGAATATTGCGGTTTTATCAGAAAATACGGCACTTTCAATCGAAAAAAACGCGATATGCTTTATCAACTTATCGACCCTTTCACGCTGTTTTATTTCAAATTTATCGCTAAAAACGAGTATAACGATGAGCATTTTTGGGCAAATTCGTTAGACACGCCGCTGCACAACACTTGGGTGGGCTTAGCCTTTGAACTGCTGGCTTTGTTGCACACGGCAGAAATCAAGCAAGCACTGGGCATTGCGGGCATTCAGGCGTCTGTTTCTACGTGGCGTAGCGAAACGTCAAGCCCCGCCGCTCAAATCGATTTGGTAATCAACCGAAAAGACGGAATCATCAACCTCGTAGAGATAAAATTTGCGGGAAAAGAATTTGCCATCACCAAAGACTACGACGCAAACCTGCGTAACAAGATTTTTGCGTTCAAAGATGAAACCCGCACGCGAAAAGCCGTTCATTTATTGATGCTTACTACTTTTGGAGTAAAACAAAACAAATATTCCGAAATGGTGCAAAAAGAGCTGAAACTCAAAGACTTATTCCGTTAATATAATTCTATAATCAGCCGTAACTCACTATTTTTGCCCACTTACGGCTGATTATAGATTTATAATCAGCCGTAACTCACTATTTTTACCCACTTACGGCTGATTATAGATTTATAATCAGCCATAACTCACTATTTTTACCTACTTACGGCTGATTAAAAAGTCTGTCATTGCGGGCTTGACCCGCAATCCTTTGTTGTGCATATAATTTACGGTTGATACCAAAATAATTTAGCCTCACTTCAATCCTCGATTTTCATTTTGGAGATTTTTTTTATTTCACTAAAAAATTAAATAATTGAAAATCAAACAGTTAATTTTTATTTTGGAAAACTTATCAACAAAATGAAAAATAATTATTAAAAAATTTGGTAGATTTAATATATATACCTACTTTTGCAGTGTCAAACTTTTGACAACAATTATAGAATTTCAAATTTTAAAATAAAAATAAAAATAAACGACGTGAAGGCAAAAGGTTATACTTTTGATGAAGCATTTCAGGCTTCATTGGATTATTTTAATGGCGATGAATTAGCCGCCAAAGTTTTTTTGAACAAATACGCATTAAAGGATGGCTTTGGTGGCATTTTTGAGAAAACACCGGCGGAGATGCACCTCCGTTTGGCGAGTGAGATTGCCCGTGTTGAAGCGAAGTATCCTAACCCGCTGACGGAGCAGGAACTGTTTGACTTGCTCGACCATTTTAAATACATCATCCCGCAGGGCAGCCCGATGACCGGTATTGGCAACAATCACCAGATTGGGTCGCTCTCCAATTGCTTTGTGATTGGCATTGACGGGCTGGCGGATTCCTACGGTGCCATCATTAAGATTGACGAGGAGCAAGTGCAACTGATGAAACGGCGCGGCGGCGTGGGGCACGACCTTTCGCACATCCGCCCCAAAGGTTCGCCGGTCAAAAATTCCGCATTGACTTCCACCGGTTTGGTGCCATTTATGGAGCGGTATTCCAACTCCACGCGCGAAGTGGCTCAGGATGGTCGCCGCGGGGCGTTGATGTTGAGCGTTTCCATCAAACACCCTGATGTCGAGTCGTTTATAGATGCTAAATTGGTAGAAGGCAAAGTGACCGGAGCCAATGTATCCGTCAAAATCACCGATGATTTTATGAAAGCGGTGGTTGAAAACGAATTGTTCAAACAACAATATCCTGTGGACAGCACCTCACCAACTTTCACTACCGAGATTGATGCCGGTGCGCTGTGGGGCAAAATTATCCACAATGCGTGGAAATCTGCCGAGCCGGGAGTGCTGTTTTGGGACACCATTCTCAAGGAATCGTTGCCCGACTGCTATGCCGATTTGGGCTTTAAAACCGTTTCAACCAACCCTTGCGGGGAAATTCCGTTGTGTCCGTATGACAGTTGCCGACTGTTGGCAATCAATTTGTATTCTTATGTGAAAAAACCGTTTACCAAAGAGGCTAAATTTGATTTCAAGATGTTCAAAGAGCATGTGGCTCTGGCTCAACGAATTATGGACGATATTATCGACTTGGAGATAGAAAAAATTGATACAATTATTGCAAAAATAGACAGCGACCCCGAATCGGACGAAGTGAAGCACGCCGAAGGGTTGCTGTGGGAAAAAATCCGCCGCAAGACCCTGCAAGGTCGCCGCACAGGTGTCGGCATCACCGCAGAGGGTGATATGATAGCCGCTCTGGGACTTCGTTACGGCACGCCGGAGGCTACGGATGTTGCCGAAGAGGTGCAAAAAGCCATCGCCTTGGCTGCCTACGGTTCATCGGTGAAATTGGCTCGTGAGCGTGGTGCGTTTGAGATTTATGAGGCAACGCGCGAACAAAACAACCCTTTCATCGCCCGTCTGCGCGAAGCCGACCCGCAATTGGTGGCTGATATGGAGAAATATGGTCGCCGCAACATTGCCTGTTTGACGATTGCGCCCACAGGCACTACCTCGCTGATGACACAGACCACGTCGGGCATTGAGCCGGTCTTTTTGCCGGTTTACAAACGCCGCCGGAAGGTCAATCCCAACGATGTGTCCTCGAAAGTGGATTTTGTGGATGAAGTGGGCGATGCGTGGGAAGAATATATCGTGTTTCACCACAAATTTGTTGATTGGATGATTGCCAATGGCTATCCGGCGGCAAAAAAATATTCCCAAGAGGAACTTGACGAACTGATTGCAAAATCCCCCTACTACAAAGCTACGTCCAATGATGTGGACTGGATGCAAAAAGTGAAGATGCAGGGGCGCGTGCAAAAATGGGTCGACCATTCGATAAGTGTTACCATCAACCTGCCGAATGAGGCAGAGGAATCGCTTGTCAATCAACTCTATATAGAGGCATGGAAATCGGGCTGCAAAGGTTGCACCGTCTATCGCGATGGCTCTCGAAGCGGCGTTTTGTTGGCTACCGAAGCAAAAAAAGAGGAGCAAGATTGCGAATGTTACGAACCACCCGTAATTGTGGCGAAACGTCCCCGCGAATTGGAGGCAGAAATTGTGCGTTTTCAGAACAACCGCGAGAAATGGATTGCCTTTGTGGGGCTGCTCAACGGTCGTCCGTATGAAATCTTTACCGGACTGTACGATGAAGACGATGGCATCTACATCCCCAAAAATATTGAAAAAGGCACGATTATCAAAAGCGTGGACGCACAGGACAAAAAACATTACGACTTCCAATACGCCAACAAACGCGGCTACAAGACCACCATTGAAGGTTTGGACGGAAAATTCGACCCCGAATTTTGGAACTATGCCAAATTGCTTTCTGGCGTGTTGCGCTACGCGATGCCTGTGGACCAAGTCATCAAACTCGTACAAGGCTTGGAACTCAACAACGAGTCCATCAACACATGGAAAAACGGGGTGGAACGTGCCCTGAAAAAGTACGTCCTCGAAGGCACCGAAGCCCGCGGCAGAAAATGCCCCAGCTGCGGTCAAGCAACCCTCGTCTATGCCGAGGGTTGCCTGAAATGCACTTCGTGCGGACACTCCAAATGTGGAGGGTAAAAAAATCGTCGGCAGAACGCCCCAATTAAAATTTCACCACCACATTTGCCATGAAATTTGTGCCTGCCTGCGGGAAATAGCCGAAGTCTTCATTTCGCGTTCCTTGTTGGTAAGACGAATAAACCCACGCATTGCTTTCATATTGGGCATTGAATAAATTATTTACTAATACGTTCAATGCCAATGACTTAACACCTTTCAAGTGGAATGTATAGCCCAATCGGAGATTATTGACAAAATAGGCATCCAAACTGCGGGCATCGCTTCCGGTGTTGTCAATATATTGTTTGCCCACAAAATTGGATTGCAATCCGCCGTCCCAATTTTTCAAAGACACGGCAAACAAACTTCCGGCGGTTACATTGGGCGAAAACGCAATCGGAGTCGTTCCCAACGCATTTTCGACCTGACGCATCCATTCCCAATTTTCATCGTATTCATCGATATACTCGGTATAGCTTTTGATTTCATTGCTGCTAAGCGTTAAATTGCCGTTCCATTTCAACCAGGAGGTAATGCGCGCGCCCAATACGAGTTCTGCACCCATGCGGTAACTCTCCGGTACATTCGATGTCAGCGGCTCGCCGATTTCGTTCACTTTGCCTGTCAAAACCAATTGGTCTTTGTAGTCCATATAATATAAATTGACTCCGGCGGAGAAAGTGCGATTATTGAATTTATAGCCTAATTCATAATCCTGCAAGCGTTCCGGTTTGGGAATTTCGTTAATATTGGCATTAGTATAGTTGTTGCGATTCGGCTCACGGTTGGCAATCGCAAAAGAAGCATACACGTTATTC
Source organism: Candidatus Symbiothrix dinenymphae (assembly GCA_001417715.1). Taxonomy (GTDB): domain Bacteria; phylum Bacteroidota; class Bacteroidia; order Bacteroidales; family Azobacteroidaceae; genus Azobacteroides; species Azobacteroides dinenymphae. The sequence continues at coordinate 48,858 of BBRT01000327.1, read as the reverse complement.
TCCTTATTTATTTGGTAAAACAAACCGACTTTGGGATTGAAAAAATTGAACTTATCATGTACATTTAAATTTTGCATTTCCCCAATATTCCAATCCCAGACATCGTTTTTCCCTTGAATTTGATAATCAATATAGCGGTATTGTGCATCGCCGTAAAGACTTAATTCGTTGGTCAGTTGATAATTGGCTTTCAAATAAATGTTGGCATCGGTTTTGTCGCCGGTGCTGCGATAATATTCGTGATTAGGTTGAAAATCTGCATCTCCGGTATAATCTTTCACCCATTTCACATAGCCAAAATGATTGCCCTCGTATTTATTTGCGCCACCACCCAACGACACATTCCACTTATTTTGGATGTAATCCAATGAGAAAATACCGCCGTAGAAATCATTGTCGAGCCATTTTTCACGAATCAAGTCACTTTCCCCTGCTTGAAGACCATATTCTTCCAATGCTCTGTTGTCCTTGTATTCTTCGTAATAGCCTTGCCCTTTGGTGTAATGCAATGCTACATTCAAATTCAAATTCAAATTTAAGCGTTGCAAAAGGCTTAACTGATAATGCGTTTGCTCATAATTATCGGTCTGATTGGCATAAAAAAGTTCGTTGCCATCCGCGTCTTCACCCATATAACCCGAAGGATTGTAGGTGCGATTGCCTTCTGCCAACTTGTAATCCGACACGCCATCCCAAGCATGGTAGGTCTTTTCTTTGCCGCCAAACGTGATAAATTTCACCAGCGAATGGTCGTTAAAATACGCCCCCTGCGCAAAATAGGACTTCAAATCAACCGCCGCACGGTCAATAAATCCGTCAGAAGTAATCGACGAAAGCCGCCCGTCAAATGCCCAATGGTCGTTGAGAATGCCTGTGCCCAACTTGAAAGTCGCCTTTTGGGTGTTGAATGACCCCAACCCGCCGTCAAATTCGCCGTAGGATTTCAGCGGCACATTCTCTGTTTTCATGTTAATACTCGCCCCAAACGCCCCTGCACCATTAGTGGACGTGCCCACACCGCGCTGCACCTGCAAATCCTGCAACGAGGAGGCGAAGTCGGGCATGTTCACCCAAAACACGCCGTGCGACTCCGAATCGTTGAGCGGAATGCCATTACTTGTGATGTTGATGCGGTTGGCATCCGTGCCGCGAATGCGAAACCCCGTGTAGCCAATGCCCGTGCCGGCATCGGAAGTTGCTATGACAGAGGGCGTAAGCAACAGCAGAAACGGAATGTCCTGCCCAAAATTCGCCGCCTCAATTGCCTGCTTATCCATATTGGAATAAGCCACCGGCGTTTTCTCACCGGCTCGCGAAGCCACCACCTCCACCTCGTGCAAGCTAATGTCACTGCGGGCAAACCCTGCATCATCGCTGTCATTGCGGACTTGACCCGCAATCCCCTGTGCGAGCACCATGCCCGCACCATCACTGTCATTGCGGGCTTGACCCGCAATCTCTTGTGCAGACACCATGCCTGCACCTAAAACCAAGAAACTCTGAAAAAAAACCTTTTTCATAAAATAAATAATTTTTATGCGTGTATTGCGAATCGCGCCCGCAATGACACGCTGTTGTTTATAAAAAAGGGGAATTGTGAGAAATGTTTTTATTTATCGTATGATTTCGGGTCAAACCCGCAATGTCTATAAATAAATCTTCGTCCCTCCGCAGGTGCTAACCTGTTCAGGTTCAAAGGGTATGATCTCAGCCCGTATGGGCACCCCTAAAGATATCGGGCGCAAAGGTAGATATTATTTTTAAACAACATTCATTGTTGTCAGCCATTTTGTGTTAAACTTTGTTAAATTCGGCTTGTCATGTTCTATAGTTCGCTTAAACTCGCATTTTTTATGAGTTTAAGCGAACTATAAAACATTATAGTTCGCTTAAACTCATATTTTTTTATGAGTTTAAGCGAACTATAGAACATTATAGTTCGCTTAAAATCATATTTTTTATGAGTTTAAGCGAAGTATAGAACATTATAATTCGCTTAAACTCGTATTTTTTATGAGTTTAAGCGAACTATATAATCGGATATTTCGCTTAAACTAATATTTTTTTGTACCTTTGCAGCCGAATATAAAATAATAATCTATGGCATTACTTGGTCGGAAACAGGAACAAACAGATATACAGCAATTAGTTGAGTCCAAAAAATCGGAATTTCTTGTGTTGTATGGACGGCGGCGCGTGGGCAAAACATTTTTGATTAAAGAATATTTTAATCAGGATTTTTCGTTTTATATCAGCGGATTGAAAAAAGCCACTAAACGTGAGCAATTGGGAAATTTTAATGCTGCTCTCTCTTTTTACGGAAAAATGCCCTATCCACCTCTCAAGTCGTGGATGGATGCTTTTCGGCAGCTAATTCATTTGCTTGAACATTCGGGCAAACGCGGCAAAAAAGTGGTTTTTATAGACGAATTACCGTGGTTTGATACCGCTCGTTCGGGTTTTTTGACAGCTGTTGATTTTTTTTGGAACACTTGGGCTTCGGGGCGTAGCGATATTTTGCTGATAGCCTGCGGGTCGGCTACTTCGTGGATAATTGATAAACTGCTTAACGATAAGGGCGGTTTGTACAATCGTGTTACGCGCCGTATGCACATTTCACCGTTCTCGTTGGGCGAATGTGAGGATTTTTTTACACACAAAAAAATTCCTTTAGACCGCAAATCAATCATCGATGCCTATATGATTTTTGGCGGAATCCCCTATTATCTCGAAATGTTTGAAAAAGGGTTGAGCGTGTCGCAAAATATTGATAATCTGTTATATAAAGAGGATGCCCCGCTGAAAAACGAATTTGCTTTCCTTTATGCTTCTTTGTTTAAAAACTACACAAACCACTTGAAAATTGTGGATGCATTAAGCACAAAGACAAAGGGATTAACGCGCGAAGAAATCATTGACTTGACCAAAATATCCAATGGTGGCGGTTTAACAGATATGCTCAACGAATTGGAGCAGTGCGATTTTATCCGTCGTTATCAAAGTTTTGGCAAAAAAGAGCAGCATTCGCTTTATCAATTGATAGATTTTTATTCGCTTTTCTATTTCAATTTTCTGAAAACCAATACGTTTGATGACTCGCATTTTTGGACAAATGCCATTGACAATGCTCGTCGGCGCGCATGGAGTGGTTACGCCTTTGAGCAGGTTTGTTTGGCACATTTACCGCAAATAAAGCAAAAACTTGGCATTTTCGGTGTATCAACAAAAACGGCTTCGTGGCGCAGCAACGACAAGGAAAATGCAGCGCAAATCGACCTCCTCATAGAGCGCAACGACAGGGTTATCAACCTTTGCGAAATGAAATACGCTGAGGATGAGTTTATTATCGACAAACAGTACGATGAGGTGCTACGCAAAAAACGCGGTGCATTCAGAGAAGAAACGAAAACGCGCAAAACCATTCATATCACCATGATTACGACCAACGGCGTGCGGCACAACCAATATTGGGGAAATATTCAGTCGGAAGTGGTGATGGACGATTTGTTTTTCCATAGTACGAAATAATTGTGTACTTTTGCAACACAATTAGTTTTTCATGTCACAACGCACCTTACACATCGCTATTCTCAATCTGATGCCGCTCAAACAGGCGACAGAGGCTGATTTTTTGCGCATTTTTGCCCATAGCCCGATACCGGTCGAGATTGATTGGCTGAAAATCAAAAATCATGTTTGCAAAAACACGCCTAAAGAGCATTTAGATGCCCTTTACAAGCATTTTGAAGATGTGCGCGATACGCCTTATGACGGGCTGATTATTACCGGAGCACCGGTGGAACAGATTGAATACGAGGATGTTACCTATTGGGATGAGTTGCGACAAATCATGGATTGGGCTCGCGACCATATTCCAAGCCGGTTATACATCTGTTGGGCGGCTCAGGCGGCTCTTTACCACTTTTATGGTATTCCGAAATATCCGTTGGGGCAAAAAATGTTTGGAGTCTTCAAACATCAGGTAAATGATGCCTTCGCGCCATTGGTAAGTGGCTTTGGCAGTGAGTTTTATGCGCCGCACAGTCGGCATACGGAAATTCGCAAAGCGGATATTTTGAAAGTTCCCGAACTGACCTTGCTGACCGAGTCCGCCGAGTCGGGCGTACACATTGTGACGGCTCATGGGGGGCGCGACATTTTCATCACCGGACATTCCGAATATGCCTCAAACACGCTTCACACCGAATATCATAGGGATTTGAACAAAGGCTTACCCATCGCGATGCCCGTCAATTACTACATCGGGAATGACCCCAAGAATGGCATTGCTTTTCAATGGCGCGAAAATGCTATTCGGTTGTTTAGCAATTGGTTGAGTATGATGGACGCATCCTGATTGTCTGAACCTTGATTTTAACAAAATTTTCAAGATGACCAAGATAAAAAAAATTGTGTATTTGGAACAAAAAGCGTACCTTTGCGGCAAAAAATAACAATTATGGACACATTAACAGTTGGGCTTAAAGATAAGCAAACGATTAATCTGCTGAAAAATTTGGAAGATATGAATTTGTTGGTTATTGTTCACAGCAACAAAAAAGCAACACCACGCACCAAAATATCGGAACAATTGGCAGGCTCTATCACTTCGGCGCAAGCGGAAATCATGTACCGTGAATTGGAACAAATGCGAGGCGAATGGAACAGAAATATCTGATTGATACCAACGTTATTATTGATTTTTCCCAACAAAGGCTTACTCCTATCAGTGCTCATCGGGTTGCGGAAATTCTTGATGACGACCCAATTATCTCTGCTATTACCCAAATTGAGTTATTAGGCTTTTCGATTGTGCCCCCACAAATTGAATCCTTTGTTGATGCGGCTACTATTTTGGATATCAACAAGTTTGTTATCTTTAAAACGATAGAAATTCGTAGATTGTATAAAATAAAACTGCCGGATGCTATTATTGCCGCAACAGCATTAGAAAATGGGCTGGTATTGCTAACCCACAACATTCCCGATTTTAGAAGAATCAATGGGCTAAAATTGGCAAACCCGTATGATTGGTAAATACAAAACATTTCATTTTGAAAAAGGGAGGATACGTTGCTCATTTTTTTTGTCTGAACCTTGATTTTAATAAAATTTTCAAGATGACCAAGATAAAAAAAGCTCATAATGTTTGATGTGGGTAAATGAAAACTTGCCGCAAGATGGCTCTTAAACCTCATTTTCACCTAATTTTCTCAACAAAACAACCTTAGTAGCAAGCACAGAATGCCTCCTACACACTAACCTCATTACCGCATTTATACCCTAACTCCGCTTAATTTAGGTAGTCAATTGTTTTATTCATTGATAAGCAACATTTTAGTGATTTTTATAGGCCACCTAAATAGGTGGGCTATGATTTTACACTAAAGCACTTATATTAAAGGAATTAAGGGAAATAGCCACCTAATTCCGGCGGAGTTAGGGTTTAACGGCTTTTAGCATGGTTTTATCATATCCTAAATTGGTTTTATTATACATTGTATTAACTTGACAATCCCAGTTTACGTCTGCTATTATTGCCTTTATCTGCTTTTTCGCATCATCATTCAATGCCGAATAATCACAAGCCAAATATAAGCGTCGGACTTCAAGAGGTTGGATTTCATTAAAAAGCGATGTGATATTTTCAATACCATCATTAGGCAAGAAGAAGTATGGGGGTTTCTTTGTTATAAGTTATCATACACTACTTTATTTTATTTGTCCGGCAACAATTCTTCAATCATTTTTCGCATCGCCTCGACTCCTGAAAATCCGATAGATTTATTTTTCAATACACCATTAGCATCGTATAAAAGATAAGTTGGAATGCTATTTGAATCAATGCTTTTAAACAAATATTTTGATTCTTCTTCTGTCAGAAAATAATGTTCTCCGCTGATTTTTTTGACACGTTTTTCAAACTCATCAATGGGAGAAGAAGGGTCGGCAATATAGACAAAAGCGATGTTCTTATCTCTCATATCTTGTTTAATCGGTTCTATTTCACGCATCGCCATAATGCAAGGCTGACACCATGTTGCCCAAAAATCAACTAAAACCACTTTGCCTTTATATTTTGAAATAATCGCATCCATCAACTTTTCTTTAGCCACTTGAGGCGTTGTATTGATTATTTTTGACAATGAAAGAAATTGATTTTTCACTTTTTCACTTGCTGCAAATAGGTATTCAACAAATGTAGGATTCTTGAAATATGCTTGAATATTACTTTTCTGTTTGTCTGATAATGGCGTTGCAGCATCGTCTAACTGTTTTAAAAAAGCATGAAACGTTAACACATCGTAAAACAAGCCGATATCGAATCCAAGCAAATCGGACATAATGGGCTTAACCTCGTTTAACCAATCCTCAACTGATTTATCTTCTAATCGGGGAATATTCAAAACTTTATTGGACAGTATAGATTTTGAGATAGTGGGATAAACGATATGAGAATTAAGAGGAGGGTTATTCAAATCAAGAAGTCGAAGAAAAGAAAAATATGATAAATTGGGCTTTCTATCGCCATAATCAAACAATAAACTTCCACCACTTGGCAACGAATTATATACCAATGTTCTCAAATTTTTCGGTAGATTGTCCATCCCTTCGATATTGGATAAATAGGTTTCTCTCAGTTTTAAAATAGATTCCCGATAATCTTCAGGAAGTGTATCAGACTGAAGATTGGCTTCAACATCCGCACATGTTTTTAAGTAAGATTGGTAGCCATTCATGAACACCTCATTCAATTTAGCCATCTCGTCGGGCGTTAATCCGTTGCCTTCAATAATCTTGACTTGGATTTCCGCAGATTCATTAAAAGACACTTCAATTTTGGTGTCTTTATCGGGCGATAGCAATAGGGTTCCCGCATATTCCTTGCTACCAACAACCATCTGTGCATAAGTTGGGAAAAATACTGGAACCGAAATAGAAAAACTTCCATCTTCCTTTAATAGGGTTTCATATTCTACCGTTTCATTAAAAACAGGAATTGGAAAAGCTACCATAACAGATGTCTGTCCGGACGGAACAGAGCCGACAATTTTACCGGAAAGCGTTGCCTGCCCTGTAGAAGCAGTTTCCCGATAACAAGATAATGCTAAGACAGCATAACTAAAAACGAGCAAGTGTTTGCAAAGTTTATTCATAACGTTATTATTGTTATTTGTGAAAAAATCATTTCTAATACTAACTGTACATTTTTTTTAATGTTTTCATACACTACTTTATTTTATTTGTCCTACAACAATTTTTCAATCATTTTCCACACAACGAATACAACCTTTTCCTCTCTGCATCATCCCTAACCTCAATCACTTCCATCTTTTCGCCGCCGGGGTAAACCAACACTCCTTGAGGAATCGCTGCGACCATATACATATCTCTAATTTTGCGAATATCCTCAACTGCTAATAACGCACGCCAGGGTATCTCTTTTTTTCGCATCAGTTTTTGAAAAGCAAATACTGTTTCTTCTTCATCAATAGAAATATAGGTCATAATCATTTTTTCGTTCAAATCATGATAAATTTCTTTAAGGATAGGGATTTCTTCATTACAAGGTCCGCACCAAGATGCCGTGAAAATCAGCAAATTGTATTTTGAACTATCTTGCACGACTTTTTCTGTTGCCGTCCAGTATAAAGTTGGCAATGACGTGTTTTCAAATTTTTCAAAGAGATAGTATTCAATATTTCGCCCCCACTTGGTGTTCTTGTGCTTGTCTGACAAGCAATCATAAATTTTTCTTATGTCTGCATTCGACTTATAAAAATTCACGGTCTCTGATAAACTGATTATAAAATACCTTGAATCGGGATATTTTTTTGCCCGTTCCACATATTGGGACAAACATTCATCATAAAACTCTTTTTCAAGGTCAACAGTAAAATTGGGACGTACAAAGCCACTAAAGTATGGAGACTGAACCCGCACTGTAATGTCTGAACAGTCATCTTGAAGTATCAATCTAAAATTTTCTTTTATCAGGGTTCCTAATGTAACAAAATTTATATCAAAGATGTATTCGTTAGGAAATACGGTCTGCCCTAAATATTGAGCATGGATATAATTTTCTCTATCCTCTACACCCAGATGTCCCAAAGAGATGTTATTTTCTGTAAAGAACACCATTCTGGCAGACTTGCTAACAGTATCATATCTGGCAACGGTCAAATTAAAACCGGACGCAATATCCACAATGCTATCAGGAATAGTGAATTTCCAAGTAAATTTATCTCTTTTCTCACCTTTGACTGTGAAGTTGATAAACTTCCCCTCCGCAGCAGCGCGAAGAGTTAAAGAATCAAATGGAGCATTCTCCAACGTAACAACCAATTTGTAATTGCTTGTCTCTTGTGTTTCTGCTTGCTTTTGGCAAGCACTGAACGCTAATACAGCGCAGATGAATAATATTGTTTTTTTCAATGTCTTTTTCATCTTCTAAAAACTTACGCTGCAAAGTTAGCGACTATTTTTGTAATTTCCAAGAAAACCAATAATCATTCAGGGCAACCGCATCAAAATTTTACGGTGACCAGTTACCCCGTATGGGGTACAATTTCGATAACCCCGTACAAGCGAAGCGCAGTGCGGGGTAAGGCATCTCCTTTTCTCTGCAACCCCGTAGTGGGTTGAATTTATTCGTCTTGCCAAAACCTCTTTTCATTAAATGACATATCCACAAAGAGTTCAACCCACTACGGGGTTGCTGGGAGGAGGTGGTGCCATCTACCCCGCACTGCGCTATCGCTTGTACGGGGTTATCGAAATTGTACCCCATACGGGGTAGATTGAAGACCTTACGGTCTTTCTTATCATCATAAATTTGGTGCGGTTGCCCTGATAATCATTTGTTTCCATATCTTGTTTCATTTTTTTTATTTAAGTTTAAACCGCACTTTCAACAGCACGCTTGCCGGACGTAAATTATAACTGTAATAATAAGTGCTTATATCGCTGTATGATGCCGAAATATACTGTTTGGCGTTGAACAGGTTGTTGAACGCCAATTCCAAATCCAGTGTTTTTTGCTTATATTTGATTCCGGCATCGGCAAATGTGGTATAGCGGGTGCTTGCGGCACTGTTATACTGATGTTCGGCATTGAGATTGATTGTCAGTGCTTTAAATGGGAAAATGTTGATTTGAGCGTTCTGCGATGTTCCCTTTATCGGCGGGAAGCGTTCGGGGCGTTCAACAGTATAACTTTTGCTCCGGTTCCACGCAAACGAATAACTGAACCCTAAAAAAGAAACCGGATTAAAACTCGCGCCGGCACCCGCATTATAGCCTTGTGAACGGTAATTAAGGATTTCATCTTGAATCAGCAACTCGCCTCTACCCTCATTATAGCCGCCGGAAGCGCGCACGGTTGCCGACCAAAACCCCAATCCCTTACTCGCATTGAAACTCACACCATAATTCTCTGATTCCGTTGGTTGGTCGATGGTTGTTTTCACATTCATTATTCCTTGATAGTCAAACCCATAGAGCAAATTTTTCCAAGAACGATTATAGGTTACTCCGACATTGAGAAACAGCGCCTCGAACACATTTCTGTATCTGACAGATGCCTCGGCTCCTCCTGAACGGGATTCAAATAGCCTGTCGACGGTATTGCGCAGCAAACTGCGGTAGCCGTGCATAATGAAACCGGAGTAGGCAGAATTCATGTCGCCAAACGAACGCCCAAAATTTGCTCCCGTAGAAACAATTATTTCTGAATTAAAATCATAACTTGCTGAAATGGAGGGATTGATAATCCACTTGTTATATTTTGTGAATGTCTTGGGAATGCGGTCGTCTATTGTTAGTATATAACAGGTCAAGGGCAGTCCTATACTTGCTTTGAACCGTCCATTGTTGTAACTATAACTTTGGGTGATGCCTGCCTGATAGTTGTTATACCAAAGGTTGTTTTTCAGCGAATCGTGTGCAGCAATCAAATTGCCATTCACGTCCTCGCCATGCAATTCCGTATTCATATTTCGGAGGTCTGCACGTCCCCAAACGTCATACTCCAAATTGAAATAGCCCCGTTTCAAGCCGTAAGAAAGTCGCAAAACCGACGCAAAATCCCGTGATAACACATCTTGCGCAAGTGCGGCAAAATTGCCATCACCCAGGTAGTTTGCCGGAGCTACGGTTAAGGTATGCGGACGATGCCAATAGCCCGTTGAAAAATAGATTTTGAATGAATTGTTTTTGATATTTTTAATCACTGAAAGAGTATTGTCGATTGAGAAAGCGGGTTTGTCGAGGTGTTGCGAAATTGTCTCATTCAAATCACCGGCATTGCTGCGGGTGATTCCCAGTCCGCTGTCGTCATTCCAACTTCCGGTCAAGTTGAAAGCATTGTTGAGATAATAATCCTTGGCATTAGTATTGAGGCGCAAGGCAATTTCGGCATTGTGTATTTTGCTTTTGGAGTTTATCCGCTCTTCTATGGCAAGTGTGCTGTCGCCCGGAAGATACTGCTCGTTGCGCGAATAGCCCTCTCGTTCGATACGGTCGTTGTAATAAATAGCACTGGTGGTGAGTTCCAAATCTTCGTTGAACTTAATCAGGTGGTTGGTAGTAACGGCATGGGAATTGTTGTAAAGGTAGCGTTTTTGTGCAACGGGCGGTGTGCTCGGCGATTGGATATACAGCGGACTGCCGCCATCTACATACACCCGCTCATAATCGTAGTGGGTTCTAAATTCCGAAGCAACATCATCGCCGGAATTATTACTTTTGTAAGTGCTCATGTTTTGCTTCTTTTTGGCAAAATACATCGACACCAGTTCGGCGTTCCACATCAAGGGTTCATAACCGGCACCCGCAAGTCCGGTAATCGCCAGCGTTCCCTTCGCGCTTTCTTTCAGTTTGAGGTTGATTGCAGCATCAGCAGAGGGAAGTTTATTGCGCAACGCTTTGATGGGCTGATGATTTTCCAGCACCTGCACGGTGGCAACATCTTTTGCCGCTATATTTTTGATGGCGATGCCATAACGTCCCTGCAACAAATCCATATCTTCCACATAAAATTTGTTAATATCTCTGCCATTGTAGGATATGCCCCCGCTTGGCTTGACATCAATGCCGGATAGTTTTTTCAATACATCGCCGATAACACGGTCGTTTTGGTCGGTGTAGGCATTGACCGAATAGTTTATCGTGTCGCCCGTTTGTTTTATTTTGATTGGGATTACCACCACTTCTTTCAATTCCAAGGCTTTTTCGTCAATCACAAAATCCACTCGCTGGCTCCTGTTGGCAACCGTTTGGCTGTGTTTGCCGATATTCACTCCGGAGGCAGTCAGCGTGATACTGTCGGCTGTGCCCTTGTAGATTAAAGAATAATTGCCCTGTGCATCAATAGTTGTAAATCCGGCAATAGCGAAACTGCCCTTTGCCTGCACCATCACGTTCACAGAGAGCGGCTCGCCTTTTTTGTTTTTCACAGAACCATTAACAACAGTCTGCGCCGATGCGAAAAAAGGAAAGAGGATAAAAACAACAGTTAAAAATCGTATTTGTTTCATAATAATATGCCTTTCTATTTTAACTCTATCGGATTATACGGCAATTTTTCAAACTCTCCGTTACCTGAAGTTGCAATTATTTGCGAATTAGTAAGTTGCCAATAATGGTCAAAAATATCTTCCCACAATTTTAAGAGTTTTTCCCTTTTTATTTTCCCATAGTCGCGATAATCATAACTTGTAATTAGAAATTTAGTTTTGTGATTTTCGATATTGATACATTCAAAATCGTAATCGTTGCGTTCGTCATACACTTTCAATATCAACCCCGGCAAACCTCCGAATTTCCATGGACCATTATTGATTGGAATATCTGTACAGAACCATGCTATATAATTTCTGCCACGAAACGAGCAAGTTGCTTTTTGGCACAGATAGCCATGCACCGTTAAAGTATCGTCTTGCAGTGTCCAATCTTGAACAGGAATTTTTTCGGAATATTGATAGTTAGGCATAGCCCCAGGCATATAGGCATATTCAGTAAGCATATTTTGCGCATGGTCTTTATAATATTCCGACCAAAAATATTTATTGGCTTGAGTAATATTCCTTGTGAATTTTGTGCTCCCTCCCAAAATTGGTTGTTTTTTTAAATTAATACTCATAGAATCCTCTTCAAAAGCATTGCAACTATAATACTTTGACGTATTTTTTCCTATTTCCAGAACATGTATATCATCACTCTTACCGGATTCATCTTTTAGTTTATTCAAAACATATCTTATTTTGACATTTCCGGAATCCACAACTGTTAGAATGGAAACAGGTCTTGGAACTTTGATTTGGAAAGTCCATTGAGCGTTCAATTCCACCGGAACTAAAATAAAAGCGAGCGCAATAGTGTATAATTTTCTCATGTTGATAATATATTTTTTAGGGCAACCGCATCAAAATTCAGCGATTATTCATATATTATTTCGCGACCATATTTCATCACCTCGTATGCGAGTGGGTCATCAGCCACAAATTCGCTTTTGCGGAACGAATGCGGCTCTATGCGCCAATCCACATCACATCCCATAACCATAAGTTCAACATCTCTGTCAAAGACATTATCACAGTTATCAAAAATGATGGCGAGGTCAATATCGCTATCCTTGTGAAAATTGCCTTTAGCATAAGAACCAAAAAGAATGAACCGTGCCGCGCCATACTGCGCCTGCACCATTTGCGCAAACCGCTGCGCTATGTTTATAGCATCTCTTTTATCCATAGCCGTAGTTGTTTTATTCGTTCTGACCATTCTGCCGTAAATTCGGCGGTGCACATAGTATAAAAATCGCGTTTATAGTCATCATACCGTGCGTTGATATTGAAATTTGTAATTTTTGCAAGTGATATTTTTTGTTCCTTGGTGAGTATCAAACTGCTGTCTTGAGCAAGATGCAAAAGATTGTGCGACAGCGGCGCGTGTTGGCATTTTACTTTCACATAATATGCCTTGAGCAGTTTTTCAATGACGATATGTCCGAGAAACAGTGCCCAATTGTACTGCTTAGTTGCAAGCATCGCCTCCATAGTTACAAAGTCGTCATCGGACGTGTCTGCCCAATGCTTTGCAATTTTATCGGCGTTAATGATGGGTGTTGCCATATTGTTTTTATTTATATTTATGAGTGCAAAGGTAGTAAATAGTTATGAATTTTGATGCGGTTGCCCTGAATATTTTTATTCCAATTCTAAAGGGTAATAAAGAATCTTTTCGTGTGGTTGATTACCACTTGTAACTATCATACCTGCCACGGTATAATAATCTTCATGGTTTTTTTTCTGTAATTCCAATAATTTTTTACGCTCTATTTTTCCATAATTTTTATAGTTATACATTTTTATTGGATATTTTTCCTTATATATTTCAATTTTTATACATTCAAATATCTTTTGATTATCTTTATCATATACTTTCAGAATTAAACCGGGCAATCCACTAAATTTCCACGGTCCGTTATTGATTGGAATATCCACAGTAAACCACGCAATATAATCTCTCCCTCTAAATCGAGATATGGCTTTTTGACACAGATAACCGGCTATAGTTAAGGTATCTTGCTGAATTTCCCAATTCTGTACAGGAATATCTTCGGAATACTGATAATCTGAAATTCGCATTGGCATACGAGCATATTCAGTAAGTGTGTTTTTAGAAAAATCCTTGTAATATTCGGAAAAATAATATTCCGACCATGCGCCATCTTTCCCTCCATTCCCCATTCTCATAGGCGCACTTCGCGCCGTTGGATGTTTATTTCTCCAATTGGTACACAACGAATCGGAGTTATAGACAAAATGGCTGAAATATTTCGATAAATGTGTACCTATTTCCAAACGTTGTAAATCGTCATACGTTTCGGCTTTATGAATATCCACAGCATTTAGCGCATACCATATCCTAATATTTCCCGAATCAACGGTTACCATATTTGAAACATCTCTTGGATAAGGAGGCCAAGGCTTCGTAGCATTTACTTCGGAAGAAATAACACAAATAAAAACGAATAATAGTATATGTTTCATATTTTTATAAATTTGTGATGAACCCCATCCATATAGCCTATTTCTCCTTCCCAGTAGCAATTATTTCCGGAGGTAGAATGACCGCCAGATAATCCCAAGTTGAAATTAGCACTTCTGTTGCTTGAAGAAGAAGCTGTTGCACAAGAAATGGTTTTCTAAACCGTTATTCAATGTCTTTTTTATCTTCTAAAAATTTACGCTGCAAAGGTAGCAACTATTTTTGTATTTTCCAAACATTTTTTTATGTTGTACATACATAGCGATTTTTCGCAGTTACTAATTGAACTTGCCCACTTGTTTTTTCAAATCTTCAACACCACTCCGAGGCACACGCAGTGTCATCTCACACACAGTATCGAAATTTTGACTGAGGATTTGCAGTTGCTCATCTTTTACGATGCGCATCACGCTGTTGAGTTGTTCGTAGTCGAATGTGATGGTGATGGTTTCTTCTGCTGTTTTTGTGATGACTTGGGCGTTGGCTATTGCGGCTTGGGCTGCTGCTCGGTAGGCTGCAATCAGTCCGCCGGTGCCTAATTTTACGCCGCCGAAGTAGCGCACCACGAGTATCAGGATGTCCGTCAGTTCGTTGGAGTTGATGACGCCCAAAATGGGTTTTCCGGCTGTGGAGGAGGGTTCGCCATCGTCATTTGCTCGAAATTCTGTGCGGTCGGCTCCCAGCACATACGCCCAGCAGACGTGTCGTGCATCGTAATATTTTTTGCGACAGTCGGCTACGCATTCCCGTGCCTGCTCTGCTGTTTGCACGGGCATGGCGAACGCCAAAAACTTGCTTCGCTGCTCCGTGAAAGTGCCTTCGGCGGGTGCTGCTATGGTTTTGTATTCATCCATCGTTACCAGTTAATCGGCTGCTGTCCTGTTGATTGCAGGTAGGCATTGGTTTGGCTGAATGGTTTGCTGCCGAAAAAGCCGCGAAAAACGGATAGCGGCGAGGGATGCGCCGACTTCAAAATCAGGTGCTTGTTGGGGTCGATAAACGCGCCTTTTTTCTGAGCATACGCCCCCCAGAGGATGAATACGACCCGCTCTTTTTGTTCGGCAATGCGGCGAATGACGGCATCGGTAAAAGTTTCCCAACCTTTGTTTTGATGCGACCCTGCCAGATGCGCGCGAACGGTCAGCGTGGCGTTGAGCAACAGCACGCCCTGCCGCGCCCAGCGTTCCAAATTGCCCGAAAAGGGAGGTGTAATGCCCAAATCATCCCGCAACTCCTTATATATATTGTGCAACGAGGGCGGCAAAGCCACACCATCATTCACCGAAAAGCACAACCCATGCGCCTGCCCGGGCTCGTGATAGGGGTCTTGCCCCAAAATCACCACTTTCACCTGCTCAAAAGGGGTTTGATTGAACGCATTAAAAATCAATTTGCCGGGCGGATAGACTGTTTGCGAGGCACATTCCTGCTTCACAAACTGCACCAAATCAGCAAAATACGATTTCTCAAACTCCTCCGCCAGCTGCGTTTTCCACGACTGCTCTATTTTTATGTCCATCATTATTGCGTCTTTTTTTTGCCAAATAATAGGGGCGAACCAGCAGCAGGATGCTGAATGCGGATAGAAACAGGTAATAAAATGTGCCTACGAACATGGCTGTTTCCGGCATATCGGTGAAAATGCCGCCGGCGTCTGCTATGGAATAATAACCGGCTGCATCCAAGAATGGTGTGGACAATCCAAATGCCGGGATCCAGGATGCTGCAATGGCAGCAAACATTACTAAAAAGAAATAAATGAGTACGGCGTATATGGATGTGCCGATGGCTCTGTTCTTTGTTTCTTCATCGTTTTTGTTGGCAAATGCAAAGCGCACCCTGTTCAGCACCACTATCAAATAGAGCCAAAGAATGGTGTTGTCTTCTATCATCGTATTGAACGCCCACGCAAAAAGCCCATAAATCGGAAAAAACAGGAAAAGAACATATTTTAACGGCATAACGGCCATAAAAACACCCGAATGAACCATGATAAACTCAAACACAATAAGGATGACAAAACTATAAATAATGCCAACATCCGCCGCAGAGGGGAACAACCAAAAGCTAATATATTGATATGCAATGAGCAAAGTGAGCACAATATCAAGCACATCAAAGGGGCGCAGATAGTTAGTTCTAATTTTTGTTTCCATTTCTCCTGCTATTTTGAGGGTGAAAAAACAGCGCAAACAACACTCCCACTACTGCCGCATAAGCGGTGAAGGTGAGCCAAATAGCCGACCAAGCCTGCACGCCATCGACAGTGAAAAAACCGACCACCGAAGCGGCGGCAAACTGCCCCACAACTGCGCCGACGCCCATTGAAGCCATCATCCACAAGCCTTGCGCGCTGGCTCGGATGGGTTCAGGGGCTTCACGTTCAATGAAGAGCGAACCTGCTATGTTGAAAAAATCGAACGCCATACCATATACTACCATCGAGAGCAGTAGCCACACAAAGCCCGTGCCCGCATCGCCAACACCAAAAAAGCCGAATCGCAATGCCCACGCGCCGATACTCATCAGCATAATTGTCTTAATGCCATATTTGCGCAACACAAACGGGATTGCCAAAATAAACAGAGCCTCTGAAATTTGCGAAATCGACGATATGAGTAAGGGATATTTCACCGTGAACGAATCGGGATAACCGGCGCGAAAATGCTCCAAAAAGGGCGTTCCCCACGCATTGGTGATTTGCAAGCACACGCCAATCAACACTGCAAACAGGAAGAAAATACGCATCTGTCGCTGCTTAAACAATGCCAACGCATCAATGCCAAAGGCACTTTTCCACGCCAATGTGCCCTTTGAACGCATTGGTGGAGAAACCGGAAGTGTGAAAGCATAAAGCCCCAGCAGAGCCGAAGCACCCGCCGCGAGCAATAACTGATTGGCACTGAACGTCCAATCGAGCAAATTCACCGCCCACATGGCGACTATGAAGCCGATGGTGCCCCAACTGCGAATGGGCGGGAAGGTTTTGTCCGTGTCGAAGCCTGATTTGTGTAACAGGCTGTAACTGAGCGAATAACTGAGCGAAATGGTTGGCATAAACACCGCCAAATACACAGCCATCAGCGGAAAAAGTTGTCCGTAGGCAATGGTTTGCGCGGCAAAAAACAGTGCGACGGCACCGATGAGGTGGCAAATGCCGTAGAGCCGCTCGCTGTTGAGCCATTTGTCGGCAATGATGCCGATGATGCCGGGCGTGATAAGCGAAGCAAAGCCCGCCAGCGCATAGACAGCCGCGATGTCCATAGGTGCCGTCCCGATGCTATACAGGTAGCCTCCAAACGAAATAAGCCAACTTCCCCAGATGAAAAACTGGAGAAATTGGGCGATGATTAAGCGTAATTTGAGCATTTTATTTTAAATTATTTAAATGTTTCTGTCAATTTGTGAATGGCTGTTACAGCCGATACTCCCTCGTAAAGGATGGAATAAACCGTGTCCAAAATGGGCATATCTACCTGATATTTTTCGTTGATTTCTTTGATACATTTGGTGCCGTAATAGCCCTCAGCAATCATTTCCATCTCAAGTTGGGCGGTTTTCACGGTGTAGCCCTTGCCAATCATCGTGCCGAAAATGCGGTTGCGGCTGTAGCGGGAGTAGGACGTTACGAGAATGTCGCCCAGATAGGCTGAAGTGTAGATATGGCGATTTTTGGGGCTTACGGTGTGGATAAATCGCTCCATTTCTTCGATGGCGTTGCAGATGAAAATTGCCTGAAAATTGTCGCCATATTTCAATCCGTGGCACATTCCGGACACGATGGCATACACGTTTTTCAACACGGAGGCATATTCCAAGCCAATCACATCGGTCGTGGAGGTGGTATTGATGAAGCGGGTGTTAAACGCATTCGCCACCGCCTGCGCGTGTGCCTCGTTGATGCTTGCAAAGGTGAGGTAAGAAAGCCGTTCGAGAGCCACTTCCTCTGCGTGACACGGACCGCCGAGCACAATCATGTTTTCCGGCTGCACCTGGTGAAACTTCGTGAAATATTCCGAAGTTATCATGTTTTCGTCCGGCACAATGCCCTTGATTGCCGACAGTATCACCTTGTCGCGCAACGAGGCATTCAATTTTTGCAGGTGCTGTTTGAGGAACGGCGACGGCGTGGCAAAAACCAGCATATCGCTGTTTTCCACCACCTCGTTGATGTCGTAAGTGAAATAAATGTTGTTTAAATCAAACTTGACACCTGTCAAATAGGACGGATTGTGCCCGAGAGCCTTAAAATCCTCAATTTGTTCGGGGCGACGCATATACCAATTGAACTTGGCTTGCGTGCCGGACACGATTTTTGCGATAGCGGTAGCCCAGCTGCCGCCTCCCATGACTGCTATTTTCCCCGGTATATTCATAACTTTATATTTTTTGCTCAGGTTTCATTTGTGGAAATAACAACACCTCTTGAATGGAGGTTTGCCCCGTTAGAAGCATCACCAGCCTGTCCATACCGATGCCCATGCCCGATGTGGGGGGCATTCCGTATTCCAACGCGCGGAGGAAATCCTGGTCGATAAACATCGCTTCGTCGTCGCCCTTTTCGGAGAGTTTGAGTTGCTCCTCGAAGCGTTCGCGCTGGTCGATGGGGTCGTTGAGTTCGGAGTAGGCGTTTGCCAATTCCTTGCCGTTGACCATCAACTCGAAGCGTTCGGTGAGTTCGGGGTTGCTGCGATGTTTTTTCGTGAGCGGCGACATTTCTTTCGGATAATCCGTGATAAACGTTGGCTGAATGTAGTTAGCCTCGCATTTTTCGCCGAAAATCTCGTCAATCAGTTTGCCTTTGCCCATCGTTTTATCCTGTTCGATGTGGAGTGTGCGGCACACTTCGCGCAATTGGTCTTCGTTCATGCCGGCGATGTCGATGCCGGTGTTTTCCTTAATCGCATCCACCATTGTGATGCGCTTGTAGGGTGCTTTGAAGCTGATTTGTTGGTCGCCGACCGTTACTTCGGTGGTTCCGAGCACGTCCAGACAGATTTTTTCGAGCATCTGTTCCGTGAAGCGCATCATCCAATTGTAGTCCTTGAAAGCAACGTAAATTTCCATGCAGGTAAATTCCGGATTGTGCGACCTGTCCATGCCCTCGTTGCGGAAATTGCGCGAAAATTCATAGACGCCTTCAAATCCGCCGACTATTAACCGCTTGAGATACAGCTCGTTGGCAATGCGCAAATAGAGTGGAATATCCAGCGCATTGTGGTGGGTGATGAACGGACGCGCCGAAGCACCGCCCGGAATGCTTTGCAGCACAGGGGTATCCACCTCGATGTAGCCTTTGTCGTTGAAAAATTGGCGCATCGCATTGAAAATCCGTGTCCGCTTGAGGAAAATGTCTTTAATGCCCTCATTGACAATCAAATCGACATACCGCTGACGGTAGCGCATTTCGGGGTCTTCAAAGGCATCGTAAGCCACGCCGTCCTTGTATTTCACAATCGGAAGCGGGCGCAGGGACTTCGACAGCACCGTTAAACCGCTCACGTGCACCGAAATTTCGCCCATCTGCGTGCGAAAAACATAGCCCTTGATGCCCACAAAATCGCCAATGTCGAGCAATTTTTTGAACACCATATTATACAGGTCTTTGTCTTCCTCATCGGGGCAAATATCGTCGCGGCTGATATACAATTGGATGCGCCCCTCAGAATCCTGCAACTCCACAAACGAGGCTTTGCCCATGATGCGGCGGCTCATAATCCGTCCGGCGATGGACACCTCACGGTGCGGCGCATCGTCCTGAAACATTGCCTTAATCTCTGTGGAATAGGCAGTTACGGGAAATTCTTCCGCAGGGTAGGGGTCTATGCCCCTCGTGCGGAGTTCGTCCAAACTCTGGCGGCGAAATAGTTCCTGTTCGCTCAAATCGGGTATATTCATACTATATCATCTATAATCGAACTGCAAAGGTATAAAAAATTTTTATGAATCTGTTAGGATTTATTAAAATAAATGCGTACCTTTGCCCCCGTTATTGACAATGAAAACGAAGTATATACATATTATTCTGCTCTGTATCGGATTGTTGGCGTGCAACAAAGAGCCGCAACAGTTTGTCATTGAGGGCGATGTGAAAGGTACAACCTCTCCGGTGGTGTGCTTTGTGACTTGGCACGACAGCAACCCGCAAGTTGATACGGCGACCATCAAAGGCGGTAAATTCATGTTCTCTGCCTCATCCAAAAACATCCAATCGGTGGTTATTTACTTTGAAAAAGGCTCTAATTGGGTGACGGCTTGGGCAAAAAATGGTGACAAAATCACGCTACAGGGCGATGTCAACGACCCCGAACAGATTTTAATTTGTGGCAATGCCACCAACGAATTGCTGACGGATTTTAAACAAAATCATAAAGACACGCCAATAGAAACGCTACTGGTTGATGCAGAGGAATTTGTGAAAGCCAACCCGGCATCAATAGCCAGTTTGGTGGTGATACAAGATTATATGAAGGACAATATACCGCCCAATCTCTTGGACGAATATTTGAGGCTGATACAAAGTCCTGCCAGAGAAAATTGGTTGTATGCACGGTTAGTAACCCGTTGAAAAGTTTTTTTTAGAAATTAGAGTTTTTTGAATTATTAACAAAAGTTGATTAGTAACCAACACAGACCGCCCAAAATTGAAAATTGGCAACCGGTAATTGGTAACTGTTGACTATAAACCGGTAACAGATTTATGTTAGTCAAAATTTATGCAGCTGCGCTGCAGGGCGTTAACGCTCAGATTATTACGATTGAAGTCAATTGTACTAAGGGAATCAAGTTTTTTCTTGTCGGCTTGCCCGACATCAGTATCAAAGAGTCGCATGAGCGCATCACATCGGCGTTGGAGTTCAACGCGATGCGGTTTCCTCGCACGCAAATTGTGGTGAATATGGCACCAGCGGACATCCACAAGGAGGGTGCCGGCTATGATTTGCCGTTAGCCATCGGCATTTTGGCGGGTTCGGAAAAAATCAAAGCCGACCGCGTGAGCGACTACCTGATGATGGGCGAATTGTCGCTCGACGGGCAGCTCAAACCCGTGCGCGGTGTACTTTCGATTGCGATTAAGGCAAAAGAAGAGGGTTTCAAAGGGGTGATTTTGCCCAAGATGAATGCCCGCGAGGCGGCGGTGGTGGCAGGGTTGGAAGTCTATGGCGCGGAAAACATCATCGACGTCATCCAATTTTTCAACGAAGAAAAGACATTGGAGCGTGTCGTTGTTGACCCGCGAGCCGAATTTTATGCTAATCAGGCGGTTGCCGAGTGGGATTTTTCGGAGGTAAAGGGTCAGGAACAGGTGAAGCGTGCGTTGGAGGTGGCGTGCGCCGGAGGTCACAATTTGCTGTTCGTGGGTGCGCCGGGAGCCGGCAAAAGTATGTTGGCGAAGCGTATCCCGTCCATTTTGCCGCCTCTGTCGCTGAGCGAGAGTTTGGAAACGACCAAAATTCATTCGGTTGCCGGAAAAATCAATCACAACGGGTCGCTCATAGCGGCGCGACCGTTCAGAAGTCCGCACCACACCATTTCGAGCGTGGCGATGGTGGGCGGAGGTTCGTATCCGCAGCCCGGCGAAATCAGTCTGGCGCACAATGGCGTGCTGTTTTTAGACGAGATAGCCGAGTTTCAAAAATCGGTGCTGGAAGTTCTCCGACAGCCGTTGGAAGACCGCAAAATCACTATCTCGCGCTCCAAATTCACGGTGGAATATCCGGCAGGCTTTATGCTGGTAGCCTCAATGAACCCCTGTCCGTGCGGGCATTTCAACAACCCCAACAAAGAGTGTGTCTGCAAGCCCTACGAGGTGCAAAAATACCTGCATCGCCTCTCCGGACCGCTCTTAGACCGCATCGACATTCAAATAGAGATTGTGCCGGTGCCTTTCGAGGCCATTTCGGACACGCGCCCGGCAGAGTCGAGCCACGACATTAGAGAGCGTGTCATCCGCGCCAGACAAGTGCAAGAAGCCCGTTTTGCCAACGCCCCGGGCATCTATTGCAACGCACAAATGCACACGCGACTACTGCACAAACACGCCCAACCCGATGTCGCAGGCTTGGCACAATTGAAAATCGCAATGGAACGCCTCAACCTCTCCGCCCGCGCCTACGACCGCATCCTGCGCGTAGCCCGCACTATCGCCGATTTGGAAGATGCCGAAAATGTGCTCTCACACCACATCGCAGAAGCAATTGGGTATCGCAATTTGGATAGGGAGAATTGGGCGGAGATGTGATTGTCTGAACCGCCGCCGATTTTGCTTCCGTCTGTTACCCCGTATGGGGTAGATTGAAGACCTACGGTCTTCCTTGTCATCATAAATTTGATGCAGTTGCCCTGAAAATCAGTAATCATCGCAAACTAATTGTGAAAATAAAAATATGATTTTCGAAAAAAATTGCCAAATCAAGAAAAATGTTTTACCTTTGCACCGTAAAATTTTAATAAAAGAAAGAACATCATGAAGAAAAAGGAAACCATTAGTGTGCAAGGTACGGAAGTTATCCTGCTTTCGCACCAAAAAAGTGATTACATCTCGCTGACCGATATGGCGAAGTTCAAAAACGCAGAAGCAACGGGACTTGTCATTGCCCATTGGCTAAGAACTCGTTATACGATTGATTTTATGGGAATTTGGGAAACAATTAACAATCCTGTTTTTAATGTTACCGAATTCGGTAACATTAAAAGTGAAAGTGGAAGCCAGAGCTTTGTAATGACAGTTAAACAATGGATTGAAAAAACAAATGCCATCGGAATTATATCCAAACCCGGTCGCTATGACAGTGGCACTTTTGCGCACAAGGACATAGCGTTTGAATTTGCTTCGTGGATAAGTCCCGAATTTAAGTTCTACCTCATTCAAGAATTTCAACGCCTCAAAGAAGATGAACAAAAAGCATTGGGCTGGTCGGCAAAGCGCGAACTTTCCAAAATCAACTACCACATTCATACGCATGCTATTGCTCAACATCTTATACCACAAGAACTTACGGGTCAGCAACTAAATTTTATTTATGCCAGCGAAGCCGATGTGCTTAATGTGGCGATGTTTGGCATCACAGCTAAGCAATGGCGCGATGCCAATCCCGATTTGCAGGGAAATATGCGCGATTATGCCACAATCAACGAGCTGATTTGCCTCTCTAACATGGAAAATATCAATGCCGTACTCATTGATGACGGGCTGGCGCAAAGCGAGCGTCTGGTGAAACTAAACCAAATAGCCATCCAGCAAATGAGTGTGTTGCAAGAGGTGGAAAGTCGGAAAAGGCTGCGTTGAGAGGATATGGTGGGCTTTCAGCCCGAAAGGGGAGGAGAGCACTTTACCCCGCCCTGCGCTATCGTTTGTGCGGGGTTATCGAAATTGTACCCCACACAGGGGTAGTTGGTCACTGTAAAACTGATTTTGCGCAATGCAGGTTAAAATTTATCACAATCTTTCTCCGACAGCTCCAGCCACCGCATGGATTTTTCGTCCAGCATTTCGATGATTTTTTGGATGCGTTGCGATTTTTGCAGTAGCGCATCGTTGGCGAGTGTGCCGGTGGATAATTCTTGCTCTAATGCCTTCTGTTCGGCTTCCAAGGCTGGTATTTCCCGGTCTAATGCCTCCAACTCGCGCCGCTCGCTGAAGGTTAATTTGGCTTTTGTACTTGCCTTTTTGTCATTGCGGGCTTGACCCGCAATCCCCCGTTCAGCATTGCTCTTTTGTTCTGCATTCGATTCTTTTACAGGAGATTGCGGGTCAAGCCCGCAATGACAGCGGTATTGCGTGTAATTGCCGGGGAAGTCTTGAATTTTGGCTTGCCCTTTGAAAACGAGGAGGTGGTCAACCACTTTGTCCATGAAATAGCGGTCGTGCGACACCACTATGACGCAGCCTTTGAATGTGGCGAGGTAGTCTTCCAGCACGTTCAGGGTGATGATGTCGAGGTCGTTGGTGGGTTCGTCCAAGACGAGGAAATTGGGATTTTTGATGAGCACCGTGCAGAGGTAGAGGCGGCGGCGTTCGCCTCCGCTGAGTGTGTGCACAAGGCTGTGCTGCTTGTCGGGCGTGAAGAGGAAATGTTGCAGAAATTGTGCGGCGGTGAGTTGCTTGCCATCGCCCAGGTCGATGACTTCGGCGATGTTTTGCACCACGTCGATGACTTTCATGCGGTCGTCAAATTGCAAGCCATCCTGACTGTAATAGCCGAATTTGACCGTTTCGCCCACGTCAAACCGCCCCGAATCGGGCTGTTCCGCGCCTATGAGCATTTTGATGAATGTGGATTTGCCCGTGCCGTTGTTGCCGATAATGCCTAATTTTTCGTAGCGTGAGAAGATGTAGTTGAAATCTTCCACTATTTTGATGTCGCCAAAGCGTTTGGACACATGTTCGGCTTCAAAAATTTTGTTGCCTATGTAGGAGGCTTTCACGCCCAACTGCACATCGCCGGAAGTGCGATTTTGTTTCAGTTTTTCCTCCAAATCGTGGAACGAGTCGATGCGTGCTTTGGCTTTTGTGGCGCGCGCTTGGGGTTGGCGGCGCATCCATTCCAACTCCTTGCGAAAGAGGTTTTGCGCCCGTTCGCGTTCCATGCCCATCGTTTCGAGGCGTTCCTGTCGCTTTTCGAGATAGTAGTTGTAGTTACCTTTGTATGAGTAGATTTGGCGGTTTTCGATTTCAATAATTTCGTTGCAAACGCGGTCTAAAAAATAACGGTCATGCGTCACCATCAGTAGCGAATAGGTGCCGCGCGACAGATAATCTTCCAACCACTCAATCAGTGCAAGGTCAAGATGGTTGGTCGGCTCATCCAAAATCAGCAAGTCGGGCTTTGTGATGAGAACGGCAGCAAGAGCTACACGCTTCAATTGCCCGCCCGACAGCTCCTCTGTCCGCTGATTAAGGTCACTGATTTTAAATTTGGTGAGAATTTGCTTTGCCAACAATACAGCGTCACCATCATCGGCATTGCCATCACCACCATCATCGTCATCATCATCGTCATTGCGGGCTTGACCCGCACCCCCCCGCCCATAATAGGAATGTCCCAAACAAGCCTCCATCACCGAAGTCCCCGCCGGATACTTCGGATGCTGCTCCAAATAACCCACGCGCAAACCACTTCTAAGCACGATTTCGCCGCCGTCGCAGCCTTCTTTGCCGGACAGAATATTCAGCAGCGTAGTCTTCCCCGCACCATTTTTCGCAATCAGCCCAATGCGGTGGCGTTCAGCAATGCCGAATGAAACATTCTCAAACAGCACCAAATCGCCAAACGACTTGGTGAGATTATTGACTTGCAGGTTGGGAGTAGCCATTTTCAAAAACTTATATATGATAGTGCCGCAAAGTTACTATATTTTTTTGAATGCCCGCATAATTATTCGTTCTAATCATCATAACAATTTTAAAAAGGATACCCCACAGCGATGTGCCATGCGAAATTGTCGCCGAAATTGGGATGTAGAATAGCTAAGCGGTCTTTGCCTTGTTTGGCGGGGTTGTAGGCTTTTTCGCCGGCGTCGAGGCGGATTAGGAAATAGCCTAAGTCTAAGCGCAAGCCAAGTCCGTATCCCACAGCTATTTGCTCATAGAAGCGGTTGAATTTGAACTGTCCTTCCTCTTGCCCTTCGTAGGCTTTGATTGTCCAGATATTGCCGGCATCGACGAAGGCGGCCACTTCCAATTTCCAGAAAAAGCGTGTGCGATATTCGATGTTCAGGTCGAGTTTGATGTCGCCCGACTGATTAAAAAACGTGGTGGAGTCGTTGGAAACGTAGCCTCCCGGACCCAGTTCGCGCACCGACCATGCCCTCACACTGTTGGCACCGCCCGAATAGTAGCGTTTTTCAAACGGCAGTATGTTTGAATTGCCATACGGCAAGCCAATACCTGCCCCTATACGCCATGCCACGCTATTTTGGGGGTCAATCACGATGGTTTTTGAAAAATCAAAATCCGCCTTCAGGAATTGTGCAAAATAGGTTTCAAACAACTCGTAGGAGCCTTCTGCGCTTTTTTTGACATTCAGCAACTTACTCAATCCCGACAGCACGTTGCCGGACGACTCGATGGAAAAGCGCAACGAATAGGCATCGCGCTGCCTGATAGACGGGTCTATGGTGGATTTAAGAAAAGAATAGTCCATGCTGACAATAAATTGGTCGGTGTAGCCAAAATATTTTGCGCTGGGCGGCAAATTTTTCAAAAAAGTGCCGTCGATGCGTGGCAGGCGCACATAGTCGAGATTAATCAAATCAAACCGATGCGAAGAAGCAAACTTGGTGCGCTTTTGCCACAGATAGCCGACCCTCCCCGAAAGCAGCGTTCTATCATATTCGGGGCGTGTTTGATAGTTGTAAAGCACTGAGAATTCGGTTGAAGTTTTCACCCGCCGCGCCAATTTGTTTGTGGAAAACGGCAGCATGAATTTCGGAAAATGCAGCGACAGCTCCGTGCCCAATTCCCAGTAAGGGTTGGAAAAATTCGTCATCGTTTCATACCCTCCCCGCACGCCAAAATTCAGCATCTCGGAGCCGCGAAACAGGTTGCGATGGGTGTAATTGGCGGTCGAAGCCACGCCCAAATCGCCGGTCGTGTTGGTACCTTCCACCGAAAACGACACGCCTTGTTTGCGCGTAGGCATCGTGAGCAGGGTAGCATCCAAAAACAGCGAGTCGTTGCGCATTTTTTCGTTAAACTGGATGTGGACATTGCTCAAAGCGGACAAAGTGGAAAAAGCGGAGTACGTCCGCTCTTCCTGCAACTGCGAATAGAGTTCCCCCTGCGTGATAAATGTGTTGTTCATCAGCGTTTTAGAACGTATGGAAGGCTTTTTTCCCAAGTGATAAATGGTGTAGCCGGTGCCTTCGATACAGTCCTTTTTGGGGTAGTCGGCAACACTCAACATCGTCAGGGGGTCGTAATCAAGGTAAATAGACACCTCGTCGAAATAATATTTTTTGAACGGGAAGTAAGTATTTTTGGCACTGTCGGCAGCCACACGCGGCAATTCACGCAATTTCAACTTTAAATCCACCATATTGGCAACTCCCAGCGCACTGTCCGCATCAAACATGATATTGTCCTTGGAAAACGCATAATAGCCCTGCCCGCGCAAGGCAGTAGTAAACAGCCCGCGCGCCACATCCAGCCGCCCGCGATTAAACAAATCCCCCGTTTTAACAGTCGGTTCCCATTGGGGCGGCAGTGGCAAAGTAGGCGTTTCCCCGACAATAGCAGAATCCCCGTGATTCGTAATTCGTATTTCGTAATTGCGAATACGGTAAGGTGTGTTGCCCACCACTTTGTAGGTGACCTCCGCTTTTTTCTTGCGCAGACGCACCTCAGAGCTCACTTCTGCATTGATATATCCCGCATTGACCAGGAGCCGTTCAAACTCGGCAGTGGTCTTCACCACCTCCGTCGAATCAAAAATGATGGGCGGTTCGCCAATTTTTCGCAAAGTCCTGTTGTACCAGCGGTTAGGATGTTTTTTGCCGGACAAACTATACACTTGAAGCATCGTCCGGTTAAGTCCAAACATCTTGTAATTAGTACGTTGGCTCAAATGCGGGTTAAGTTCAATAGTACTGTATTCGGGCACATCCGACACAATTTTCACCTTATTCAAAAGATATTCACCTTCGGGCACAAACTTAGTGGGGCTGCACGCATAACAGCCCGTCAAAACGATGAGAAACAGAATTTTGTAAAGTAACTTGCGCATAACGGACGCAAAGATAGTCATTTTTTGCGTAAAAAAAAACCGCGTACAGGGTATTAACACGGGGTAAGATTATTTGGTGATTTTTAATTTATTCAGGGCGGCTTGATATTTGCGGGCGTTGCGGTTATGCTCCGCCAGCCTGACTGCAAAATTGTGCCTGCCCGAAAAATCCTCTTGGGCACACATATATAAATAGGTGTGCCGCGCATAATTCAGCACCCCGTCAATACCTCCAATGCCGGGTAAGCGAATCGGTCCGGGGGGTAATCCCTTGTGCAGGTAGGTGTTGTAAGGCGATTTCACTTTCAGGTGTTTGTTCAAAATGCGGCGCAAACTCACATCTCCGACTGCAAATTTCACGGTCGGGTCGGCTTGTAAAGCGATGCCGCGTCGCAAACGATTGATGTATAGCCCCGCCACGATGGGATATTCTGCGCGATTGGCGGTTTCTTCTTCCACGATGGAGGCGAGGATGGACACTTCTGTCGGCGAGAGCGGAATTTCAGCCGCTTTTTCCAAGCGTTGCGGTGTCCAAAAGCGGTCATATTCTTTTTTCATGCGTTCCACGAAACCTTTTGCGGGGATATTCCAAAAAAACTCATACGTGTTGGGGATAAACAGGGTGAGAACGGTGGTGGTATCGAAGCCCAATTCTGCCGTGAAAGCGGTGTCGTTCAGCAAAGCTAAGAGTTCTTCGGTCGAAAACAGGAATTGACTGCTGATGCGTTCCACAAAATCACTTTTCAGTCGCATATTGTTAAAAGTTACTTTTATCGGGGTTTGCTCACCGTTCCGAAATCGCTGTACAGCCTCCAAATACGACATTTTTGGTTCAATTTTGTAGCATCCGGATTTCATCCGCGAGGGATATTTCATCCGTTCAGACACTTTCTTGAAGTGTTTTTCATTTTTGAGGTGCCCCACGGAGTTCAATTGCACCAGCAACCGGTCGTAATCTTTCGCGTTGTCAATATATATGTATTGCGGCTTGTCGATGTCAAACGCCGCAGAACGTATTTGAATCGAAAAAATCACACTTCTCACAAGCAATACAAGCCCGATAACCAGCAGGATACCTGCACCAATTAGTATATTTTTCTTTGTCATTTTGAAAAAAATTTCGGCAAAGGTAAACATTTTCTTCCAAAACATAAAAAAAAACATAATTCATAATTCATAACTCATAACTTTTTCGTACCTTTGCGCCGCAATTCGCAAAAATAGTTTTGGAAGTGTGGGTGAGTGGCTGAAACCAGCAGTTTGCTAAACTGCCGATCGGGAAACCGGTCCACGAGTTCGAATCTCGTCGCTTCCGCAATCACAACCTGATGACAAGCAATCTAAAAGGCACATTAATGAATTTCAGTACCCCAAAAGTGATGGGGATACTGAACATCACGCCGGATTCATTTTTTTTAGGAAGTCGCAAGCAGACCGAAAAAGAAATTGCCCAACGTGTGGTGCAAATTCTGGACGAAGGGGCGGATATGATAGACGCAGGAGGCTATTCATCGCGCCCCAATGCTGTTTTCGTCAGTCCGGAAGAAGAAATGCAGCGGTTGCGCTTTGGCTTGAAAATCCTGTTCAGAGAAGCCCCCGAAGCAATTGTTTCCATTGACACGTTTCGCGCAGAGGTGGCTCGCGAGTGTGTAGAAAAATTTGGAGCCGCCATCATCAACGACATTGCCGCCGGCGCACTGGATGCAAAAATGTTTGACACCGTAGCCGACCTGCAAGTGCCGTATTGCATCATGCATAGTCAGGGAACGCCTCAAACGATGATGGAGCACACGCAATACGACAAACTAATGCCCGACATTCTGAAATATTTTGCCGAAAAAGTAGCCAATCTCAATCAAAAAGGGGTGAACGACATCTGGATTGACCCCGGCTTCGGATTCAGCAAAACAACGCCGCAAAACTACGAGGTGTTGAAACATTTAGAGCAATTCGCCGTATTTGAAATGCCCGTATTGGTCGGCTTTTCACGCAAAACAATGATAAGAGAAGTGCTTGAAATCACCACAGAAGAGGCATTGAACGGCACCACAGCCCTAAATATGTACGCCCTGACAAAGGGCGCAAACATCATCCGCGTCCACGATGTGAAAGAAGCCGTGCAAACGGCAAAATTGTACAGCGTAGGAGGCGGTAGCTCAATAGAAATTAATTAATTTTTCGTACCTTTGCGGCACGGAAAAATTGATTTAAATGACAATGATATGAAAGAAATAATTAAGGGGATGCAAGGCATATTCATACGCTACGGGGTTCCTTATCGTAACGGTATTTTTTCTGATAGCTATAACTTGACTTTTATTGGTTCAGAAAATGATAAAAAGAATATTCGTGGCGATGTTGCTAATTTGTTGGGTGATTTTTGTGTTTCTGTAAATGAGGCAAAAATGAAAATGAATGTCTAAAATGGGAACGCAACAACAGAACACAAGGGCAATAGCGAATAGCAAACATGGCATAATAGAGCAACAGACTATTGTGGATGACAATTTGCTTCCAAGTGCTGAAGAATTGTCAAAATTGAAGGAGATAAATCCATTGATAATAGAATGGATACTGCAACGGTCTGAAAAAGAGCAAGACACCCGATTGAATTTTAATACAGAACAGATGAGGCTCGCTCATAAGGAAATTAATATTGCCCAAACCTCACTTTGGCTTGCTTTCTCGTTAGCTATAGCAATATTTGTTCTTAGCGGTTTGTTTATCTGGTTAGGAAAAGAAATTGCAGGAACCGTGTTTGGAAGTGTGGGCGTATTTGTCGTTGTTCAATCTTTTTTAAGATTTGGAAGAAAAGAAAAACAGTAATTATCAAAAACGCTTGTTTTTGCAAAAAAATGTGTACTTTTGCACCCCATGAGCAATATATTATCGCATTTTGGCATCAAGGATGCCGTTGACATACTCTTAGTTGCGTTTTTTCTCTACCAGTTGTACCGATTGATGAGAAAAACGGGTACGACCACTATTTTTTTTGGTGTGTTGGCTTTTATTGCGTTGTGGCTTATCATTTCGCAAGTGTTGGATATGCGTTTGATGGGTACCATTCTGGATGAATTGGTAAGAGGTGGGTTCATTTTGCTGGTCGTTGTGTTTCAAAAAGAAATTCGTGCCTTGCTGCAAGCGGTGGGGTCACACAAAGCATTCAAGAAATTTTTTGACCTGTTTAAACCCCAAACAAAAGGCTCGATGGCGGGCAATCTATCGTTTGCGATGCCGATTGTGATGGCGTCCATGGATATGGCAAAGCGCAACGAAGGTGCGTTGATAGCTATTCAACGGGATGTTTCGCTGGAAAAATTCGTCGAAACCGGCGAAGAAATCAATGCCGATGTGACCGAACTGCTAATTACAACCATATTTTTCAAAAACAGTCCGCTACACGATGGTGCAATGGTCATTGTCGGCAACCAAATCAAGGCGGCATCCTGCATCCTGCCCGTGTCGCAACGTCAGGACATCGCCCCCCACTTCGGACTGCGTCACCGCTCGGCAATCGGCTTGTCGGAAGAATCGGACGCCCTCGTGATTATCGTGTCCGAAGAAACAGGAGCCATTTCAGTAGCTCAAGACGGCGCTTTAACCGAAAACATCTCTGCTGAGGAGCTGCAAACGCGGATTGTTGCAGCCAGAAGTTAATAGTTGCAATAAATTAAATTGAAATTTTATTTTTGCAATATATTTGGTGTCAATCCATATTAAGTTGACAAATAATTTGTACCTTTGCGCCAATAAATATCGCTTCACATTAACAAGGTGGTGAATTGGCAAATCAGTATTTTGATATTTTGGGGCAGTTACGAGCATCTAAATGAGTAAATATGATTACATAATTGTTGGTGCCGGCTTCTATGGTGCTGTATTTGCGCACGAAGCAGGCAAGCGTGGCTACAAATGCTTGGTGATAGACAAACGCAACCACATCGGCGGCAATGCTTACACTGAGGCGGTGAATGGAATTAACGTGCAACAATATGGTGCACACATTTTTCATACCTCCAACAAAATGGTGTGGGATTATGTGAATGCACTTGTGCCTTTTAATCATTATGTCAATTCGCCCATTGCCAACTATAAAGGCGAGTTGTACAATCTGCCTTTCAATATGAATACGTTTTACCGCTTGTGGAAGGTGCGCACGCCCGCAGAGGCAAAGGCAAAAATAGAAGAGCAGAAAAAAGAGTTTGCCAACATTACCAACCCCGCCAATCTCGAAGAACAAGCATTGGTGCTGGGTGGAAAAGATATTTACGAAAAACTTATCAAGGGTTATTCTGAAAAACAGTGGGGCGTAAAGGCAACTGAGATACCTGCATTTGTTATCCACCGTCTGCCGTTTCGATTTACCTACGACAACAACTACTTCAACGACCCCTATCAAGGAATACCGATAGGCGGCTACACGCGCTTGTTTGATAAGTTGCTCGAAGGCATTGAGGTACAATTAGGGCAAGATTTTTTGTTGAACAGAAAAGAATATTTGAACAAAGCAAACAAGGTGGTTTACACAGGCTCTATTGATGCCTACTTTGATTATTGCTACGGCAGTTTGGGTTATCGCAGTTTGCGTTTTGACCACCAACTGCTCAGGGGGATTGCTAATTTTCAGGGCAATGCGGTAATGAATTACACCGATGCAGCCGTACCTTATACCCGCATTATTGAACACAAGCATTTTGAGTTTGGCAAGCAGCCCGACACGGTGATAACCTACGAATATCCAGCCATGTGGCAACAAGGCGATGACCCCTACTATCCCATCAACGATGCTGCTAATACAGTATTGTACGAAAAATATAAACTGTTAGCCGGTCAAGAATCAAATGTAATATTCGGCGGACGATTGGCAGAGTATAAGTATTATGATATGGATAAAGTGATAGAACGAGCACTAAATGAACAATTAAACATTTTACAAAATGGAAAACAAAAAAGTTCCTCTTAAAAAAATAACCCTGCTTGCAAAGGTTGAAAAAATTTTCAAAAAGGCAGTTCCCGAAAGCACCTTCTTGTATCGCAATATATTGCTGTCCGGGATAAAAGTTGATGCAAAAAGAAGAAACAAGTGTCGAACGGGTGCACGACAAATTTTCCTTTAAGCCTGTATGCTACGCCGGAAGGCGTTAAATTTTGATAACCCCGTACAAGCGATAGCGCAGTGCGGGGTAGATGGCACCTCCCCCCTCCTCGTTTTCGCCCTGAAAGGGCAACATATCCCAGCCCAACGCATCGCGTTGGGTTAAATCGCGTTGGGTTAATGTGTTTTGTGGGATTTTCGCCCTGAAAGGGCATTATATCATTATATTGCCCTTTCAGGGCGAACACAATCATTCATCATCATTTTCCCAACGCGATGCGTTGGGCTGGGATATGCTGGGCTTTCAGCCCGAACAAGCGCAATGTCGCTACACTGCCAGCATCCCTACGGGATGCAGGGTGGAGGTGAGGATTGGCTTTTCTACCGAGCTATAATCCCTACGGGATAAAAGGCTATGTATATTTGTCTCTGCGGTACAAGGCACCGTTTGCGAAATAATAGCACCTGAAAAAAAGATTTAGCCTACCGATGCACTTATCTGGCTCAACGGGTGGCATGGATATTGCATGGCTGAAAGATGTTTCTATTCTTCTTCTTCTTGCATCTGCTCCAGCATATTGAAGTATGCATCTATTTCATTTTGCGGCAGAGTTGCCGTAAATGCTTGGGGGTTGATTTCGTACTGAGTTTTCATTCGCAGAAGTGTCTTGTAAACGGCTTCGTCATTTTCAGTATCTGCATAAAGAGTAACCAATCGCCCATAAGGCGCACCATAGACAGGGCTTTTGACTGTTAGTTCTTCAAATACTCTGATAGCCTCGTCTATTTCACCCACTATCACCATCTTGTTGGCATAGTAGTATGCAATGGTATTGTCGTTGGGATGATTTTTGTATGACAGTTTCTGCCAATACAGATTTTTCTCCATGAGATTGTTTTCCGCAAATAGATAATATAGTTGACATTCGTTGCAGAACGTTGTTTTATAATATTCGGCAGGGTCGGTAGCAAACGCTTTCTCTAACCACCCAATGGACTTGTCGGTATGATTGGTGGCAATCCAAAAAGAAGTGTGCATAATAGCAAAAACAGACATCATACAGACACCATATTTGATGTTTTTCACTATCTTTCTTTGGTGTAAATCCAACACAAAAAAGGCAACAGTTGCGCTTTGTACTATTGCTGCAAATGAAAAAATATCCCAATCGCCGCTGCCCCGAATCAACTTAAAGACAAACATGAGACCTGTTATTGATACAGAAGCAACACACAGAACCCCGTGCAACATGTCGAACTTTATTTTATTAAAGGCGTAAAACAGCATAACAGCGAGCCATACGGCAAATATAAGCCCACCACCAAGCAGTTGCGAATTGATAAATTCGGTGAAGTGTGCCATTGAGAACATGGTCATGAAGTTTTGTTCACCACCATGTAAAGGATAAAAATCATGCCCTACCTTCATATAAGCAATATAAATTATGAGTAGTGCTGAAATCGCAACCAAATAAAAAGTCTTTTTATCTCTAAAATAAGGGTCTTTCCAAAGAATACTTCCGTAAAATAACAAAAACAGCGATGGCAACATAGTGGCAAGCAGATAATGCATCTGAATAGATATAAAGAGCAGTATTGCAAGGCAGATAATATTACGCATAATATTCCACATCTTATTATCATCTTTTGTTTGCAAAAACACGATAGAGAAGTAGAGGTAAAGGGGTAGCAAAACCAACGCAAATGCATATATTTCTATATATCCGCAAAAGTTCATTAGCGCAGTCAGCGAACATGTTGATAGCACAAAATAAGCTAATTTTTTCAAAAAAGTTTTTCCGAGCGCATCAGCTATAAGCAGCTGAATAAAGACAAATGCGCCACCGGCAATGTAGGAAATAATCCGAACTGTTTGTACCGCAGTATAATTGAAACTTGTATGTAGCCAATCATAAAAAAACCTGAATGTCAGCATTGTATAGTGTTCGGTGGGGATATATGTCCCTTCTTCAATATCAATAGGTCGCCACTTCTCATCACCCAAAAAAACGTACTTCACTTGTACCGCATGAAATATCAGTCCGGCACCAATGGCAAGGAGAGCAAACAGCGCATATTTATACTTGCCTGCAAAGGCAATAATTTTCATTTGGCTAAGTCCTGTAAAAAAATTTACGATACATTGGTTGACGGCAGGAATAAGCACCGCCACAAGGATGCCATAAAATGCTATGACGATGGGAGTTTCCCAAAACCGGATGTAGTTCAGCCCCCAACCTCGTGTCACATTAGGGCTAAAAGACAGGAACAAGTGGAACAGGATAAAACACACGCCCAACAATAAGAAAGGGAAATTCTTATTGTTGAATGTCACAATCTCTTTTTTGGAGGGCTCGTTGACTGTATCCTCCCGTTTGTTGATACTATTTGATTTTTCCATTTTTATTGTGATTTGTATTTTTTATCATGCTATTTTTTCAACCCTCTCAAATGCTCCGCCATCTTCTGCTCCTGCGGGTTATTCTGGGCTGTCCAAAACGTTTTGTGCTTGATTTCGGGGGGCAGGAAATCTTGTTTCACATAGTTGTTTTCGTAGTCGTGGGCGTATTTGTAGCCTTTGGAGTAGTTCAACTCTTTCATCAGTTGGGTGGGGGCGTTGCGCAGGTGCAGGGGGACGGGGAGGTCGCCGGATTGTTGCACCTCTGCCAGTGCGCCTTCGATTGCCATATATGCCGAATTGCTTTTGGGGCAGTTGGCGAGATAGACGGTCGTTTCTGCCAGGATGATGCGACTTTCGGGCCAGCCAATTTTGTGAATGGCATCGAAACAGGCGTTTGCCAGCAACAGGGCGTTGGGATTTGCCAACCCGATGTCTTCCGAAGCCAAAATCACGAGCCGCCGCGCGATGAATTTAGGGTCTTCGCCGCCTGCCACCATGCGCGCCAGCCAATACACAGCCCCGTCTGCATCGCTGCCGCGCACCGATTTGATGAATGCCGAGATGATGTCGTAGTGCATCTCGCCGCCTTTGTCGTAGGCGGCAGGATTTTCTTGCAGGCGGTCAATGACTTTCTCGTCTGTGATTACGATTTTGTCGCCATCCTCCGCGCTGACTACTAACTCCAATATATTCAGCAGTTTACGGGCATCGCCACCTGCAAAGCGCAATAGTGCAGCCGTTTCTTTGACCTCAATCTGCTTCTGTTTCAATTCCACATCGTCTGCCAACACTTTGTTCATAAGAGCCAGCAAATCAGCCTCTTCGAGGCTTTTTAGCACATACACCTGACACCGCGACAGGAGGGGGCGGATGACTTCAAACGAGGGATTTTCGGTGGTCGCACCAATCAGCGTGACGGTGCCGTTTTCCACCGCGGCGAGCAGCGAATCCTGCTGCGACTTGCTGAAACGGTGAATTTCGTCGATAAAAAGGATGGGGCGCACATTGTTGAAAAACGCCGAACTTTTGACCTTGTCAATAATGTCGCGCACGTCTTTCACACCCGAATTAACGGCACTCAGCGTATAAAACGGAATATCAAGCTGTGTGGAAATGATTTTTGCCAGCGTGGTTTTGCCCACCCCCGGCGGTCCCCAAAGGATGAACGACTGAATGTTGCCGGACGTAATCATCTTACGCAGCACACTCTCCTCGCCAACTAATTGCTGCTGACCAACATAGTCGTCGAGCGACTGGGGTCGCATCCGTTCTGCTAATGGCTTATTCATCTCAATTTGCAAACCTAAAGTGCATAATATCACCGTCTTGCACCAAATATTCTTTGCCTTCCACCGCCATTTTGCCCGCCTCTTTGACGGCGTTTTCGGAACCGTAGTGGACATAATCGGCATATTTGATGACTTCGGCGCGAATAAAACCCTTCTCAAAGTCGGTGTGTATAATTCCTGCGCACTGGGGGGCTTTGCTGCCTTTGAGATACGTCCAGGCGTGTACTTCCAATGGTCCTGCGGTGAGGAATGTTTCCAAGTTCAGGAGTTTGTAAGCGGCTTTGATTAAGCGGTTTACGCCGGATTCTTGCAAGCCTAATTCACTAAGGAACATCTCGCGCTCTTCGCAGGTTTCAAACTCGGCGATTTCGGATTCGATTTTTGCAGCCACTATCAGCAAGTCGGCACCCTCCTCCTTGATGGCTTCGCGCACTTGCTCTACATATTTGTTGCCCTTCACGGCGGAGGCTTCATCCACGTTGCAGACATACAGGACGGGCTTATTCGTCAATAAAAACATATCTTTGGCGGCTTTTTCTTCGTCCTTATTGAGCAACTGCACGGTGCGCGCGGCTTTGCCGCGTTCCAATGCCTCTTTGTAGCGCAAAAGCAAGTCGCACTGGATTTTAGCCTGCTTGTCGCCCGTTGCCGCCTGTTTTTGAGTGCGTGTCAGGCGCGACTCAACCGATTCCAAGTCCTTGATTTGCAGTTCATAATCAATGATTTCCTTATCGCGGATGGGGTCAATTGAACCGTCCACATGGGTCACATTGTCGTCGTCGAAGCACCGGAGGACGTGCAAAATGGCATCCGTTTCGCGGATATTCGCCAAAAATTTGTTGCCCAACCCTTCGCCTTTGCTGGCACCCTTGACCAGGCCGGCAATATCGACAATCTCAACCGTAGTGGGCACCATTTTTTGCGATTGGAGCAAATCGCTCAACACATTGAGCCGCTCATCGGGCACCACAATCACGCCCATATTAGGCTCAATCGTACAAAAAGGAAAATTCGCCGCCTGCGCTTTCGCATTCGACAAGCAATTGAAAAGGGTCGATTTCCCGACATTCGGAAGCCCCACGATACCACATTGTAATGACATTTTGCTGTTGTTATAAAATTTGCTGCAAAGGTAACGATAATTCGCGGAAGATAAAAATATATTTGTATCTTTGCAACATATTAGATAAAAAATGACAAATTTTCTGCCCACTACTAAAAAAGAGGTTGAACAGCGCGGCTGGGACGAGTTGGATGTGATTCTGTTTTCGGGCGATGCCTACATTGACCATCCTGCCTTTGGGGCGGCTGTGATTGGGCGGACGCTTGAGGCACAGGGGTTGAAAGTGGCGATTGTGCCGCAACCCAATTGGCGCGACGACCTGCGCGACTTCAAAAAACTTGGACGACCGCGCCTCTTTTTCGGCATTTCGGCGGGTGCGATGGACTCGATGATTAACAAATACACCGCCAACAAACGCCTGCGGTCGGACGATGCCTACACGCCCGATGCGCGGATTGATATGCGCCCTGACTATCCTACAATCGTGTATTCCACTATTTTGAAGGAACTTTTTCCGGACGTGCCGGTCATTGTTGGCGGCATTGAGGCTTCGCTTCGGCGGCTGTCGCATTACGATTATTGGCAGGACAAGTTGTTGCCGAGCATTCTCGTGCCGTCCAAAGCCGATTTGCTGGTTTATGGTGCGGGCGAAAAGGCGATTGTCAGGATTGCGGAGGAGTTGCAGCACGGCAAAGTGGTTGGGGAATTGACGGACATTCCACAAACTGCATTTGTACGCCCTTTAAATCTCCCTGAGGGGGCTGGGGGGCTTTTGTTTTCTTACGAGGAATGCCTGAAAGACAAGAAAAAGCAGGCGCAAAACTTCAAAACCATCGAGGAAGAGTCTAATTCGATGCACGCGATGCAATTGCTCCAACCAACAGGCAATCAAGTTGTTGTGGTCAATCCGCCCTATCCGCCGATGACCACTGCTGAAATGGATGCCTGCTACGACCTGCCCTACACGCGATTGCCGCACCCCAAATATAAGGACAAGCGCATTCCGGCTTATGAGATGATTCGCCATTCGGTGACTATCCATCGGGGCTGTTTTGGGGGTTGCGCTTTTTGTACAATTTCTGCCCATCAGGGCAAATTTATTGCTTCGCGCTCGCAGGAATCCATCCTCAAAGAGGTGAAAGCGGTAACGCAAATGACTGATTTTAAGGGCTATCTGAGTGATTTGGGAGGTCCGTCTGCCAATATGTACGCGATGCACGGGAGCGACCTGAACATCTGCGAAAAATGCAAAAAGCCATCGTGCATTTTTCCCAAAATCTGCAACAATCTGAATGCCGACCACCGCCCGCTGCTGGAACTCTACCAAGCTGTTGACAAGCTGCCCGGAGTCAAAAAATCGTTCATCGGCAGTGGTGTGCGCTATGATTTGCTGGTTAATCAGTATGATGACGGCGAGTTGAGCAAGGCTGCCCGCGACTACACCCGCGAACTGATTGTCCGGCATGTTTCCGGTCGCCTCAAAGTAGCCCCCGAACATACAGACGCAGAGGTGCTTAACTGCATCCGCAAGCCGCCGTTTGAGCAGTTCCTCCGGTTCAAAAAAATCTTCGACCGCATCAACAAAGACGAAAATCTCAATCAGCAGTTGCTCCCCTATTTCATGAGTTCGCACCCCGCATCAACCGAAAAAGCCATGTCAGAACTGTCGGAAATCACCAAAAAATTGAATTTTCACCTCGAACAGGTGCAAGATTTCACCCCCACGCCAATGACACTCGCCACCGAGATTTTTTACTCAGGCGTGCATCCATACACCCTCCAACCGGTCTTCACAGCTCGCAGCAAAGAGGAAAAATTGCGGCAGCGGCAGTATTTTTTTTGGCATAAAAAATGATTTACAGCCTGTATTCAACAATAATTAGGGGCGCACACACCGGTGCGCCCCTAACATCATCATGCGCCCCATGCTTTCACAATGGGGGAATAACCAATGCGCGCTCTAACCATATTGTGTCTATGATTTGCACATTGCTTACTTTCGGTATCACGCGGTACTGCATGTGTAGAGTATCGCCGACTGCAACATTCTC
Organism: Candidatus Symbiothrix dinenymphae; assembly: GCA_001417715.1. Classification (GTDB taxonomy): domain Bacteria; phylum Bacteroidota; class Bacteroidia; order Bacteroidales; family Azobacteroidaceae; genus Azobacteroides; species Azobacteroides dinenymphae. The sequence continues at coordinate 9,183 of BBRT01000327.1, read as the reverse complement.
TATGAATGAGGGCTGTTGCGTAGTACCGTCAAGCGTGACTTGCGCACCGCCTCGACCGACGGAATAAACCAATTTGTCGAGATAGGTCAGGGACATGGAAGTTATATTCTGATTCCATTCTACCTTTACGTCACCACCACCGAGATGCTCTATGAGCGGAGCAGGGATAACTAAAAGTTTCTTGTCGGCGGCGGTAAAAGGTGCCCGAAGCACTTCCCTCGTCAAAGACTTGTTACCGTCCTCATCCATGGAATAGATGATGAACTTGTAGGTTACCGGTTGCGTAAGACCGGTGATTTTTACCCACGAGCAGAGACTGTCTCTCACCTCCTGCTGATCGCCATATTCAATAACGGTCTTCTTGGCTTTACCCAAATATATTTCGCTCGACAAAATGCGTCCCGCGTTCAACAGGTCTATTTCCACATTCTCGTAACCGGTTGTTGCGACCGCCTTATCGAATCTGCCCGGATATACGGTTTCTTCTGTCACGTAATCTTTAACAGAGTCGCCCATATCGCTACATGAGCCTAATAATATGGCTCCAAAAACAAAAATTGCTATTCGTTTCATGTTCTTTTATTTTTAATTATTGTTTTACATTATTGACTCACTTTTTTTTAGCATACAGGGTTATTTCCGAAAGATTAGTTGGATTACCGGAAAAAGCGGTGAGTGCCTCGTACCTGAACCAACGGGTCGGTGGTGTGTAACGCGGGTCATCCGGATACATGAGTGCTTCATCGCCCTCATGTCCCTGTCGGGACATTTCGGCATTGCTTAGCCCGACCGGAACAGGAATTGTATGTCGCCTGACAAATTCCCATCCGGCCTCGTTCCATGGCTGCTGCGTCGGGTCTCCGGCACCTGTCCACACATACATATTGTAAGTGTTTACGTTCCCGCCCGCATAATAGTTTGCCCTGTCCAATTCGGGATGCTCGGCGTTGCCCAGATGGAACTGATGGGTAACGATACGGCTCAATTCGTAGGTGTCGCCCAAATCAATGATGAAGTTCCATGGCGCGTTCCCGTCTGCAGTTTGTCCGGTACGACCCAAATTGTTTGTTTTCAGATAGTTGATAGAGCGACCATAGTCAACAATTCCGTCTATTACATAACGGTTTTTACCCTCAATACCGTTTCCGAACATCATAGGGATACCTCCAATGGTATCATTTGGTTCAGGCAGTACCCAATCTTTTTTGGGAATCGCCACGTCCTGCATCAGTGCAAACTGTTTGTTGAGCGATGCCGACGCATTACCAAATCTGTCTCCCACATATACGTTCACATCAACTGAGGCAATGTCGGCCAGCCGGATAACTCTTTGGTCACTGGCATAGTTGGAGGTAAACACTATGTTCGTTTCGCGAGCGGCACCTTGCAACGTATAGTTGAGTGTCACATACACATTTACCCGTTCCGCCGGTAGATTTAGATTTTTCCAGTACACTAACAGTGCGCCAAACCCCGGTTTTAGGGATATGGAATCAAAAACCTGTGAAACAGTCGATTTTAACGGGACCACATTTTCCGAAACGGGAGTTGATTTGTTTCCAGCCCTGTCCACAGCATACAGCTGGACAGTTTGTTCACCCGTCATCCCTAAAACGTCCAACGAATCGATGAAATAAGAGGCTGAGAAGCGTCTTACATCGCCGTTGGCGGCTGTATATTCGGCGTCAATACTCAGCAGGTCGCTGTTGGAAGGAACTTGATAATAGAACCTTACACCACCGTTGAGCGGCAATCTACCTGTCACTGTGGGTGGTCCGGGCGCAACACCATCGTCCGAGCCGATAGTGAGCCTGTCCGACTCCTGGCAGGCATAAAAGCCCGCGACTACAAACAGCATCAAAAGAGCTGTCTTTGCTATTTCTTTAAACTTTTTCATATCTTTTCTATTTTTAAATTTCTAAACTCTAAACTCTAATAACTAAACTCTAAATTCACCATCCCGGATTTTGAATAAGATTTGCATTGGTATTCATTTCCTTGGTAGCAATTGGCCACAAATAGTCCCTGATGGTAAACGACCTTATCTGTCTCGGTGCGAGTTGGAAGAATGTTGCACCGGTGCCTATATTGTTCCATCCCATGATGGGGTCCGAAAATTCGTTGTGTGCTCTTTTGTGGCGGTACATGTCCCAAAAACGCTGTCCTTCGAAAGCCAGCTCAACACCTCTTTCCTGCAGGATGATTTCGCGCAAGCCATCCGGTGTTGTGTGTTTGCCCACCGTTCGGGCTACTGCTGCATTGCTCCATGTTGTTTGCACATCATCTATGCCCGCTCTTCTGCGCACGAGGTTGATGTCGTCATACACTTTTTGAGAGGGTCCCTCATACTCGTTCCATGCCTCAGCCCGCATCAGGTACAGGTCTGCCAACCGTATAATGGGAAGGGGCGTTTTTATCCATCGTCCATCGTCTCCCGTAGTTGTTTCGGGATGAACTAATTTTTGAACGCCTATTCCGGCCTCAAAACGTCGCTCAGTTGGGGTGAGTTGGGCGACGTTCCACTCATTTCCGGGTTCACCGAGGTAAAACGAGGTTGGGATACGAGTACCGTGCGAACGCCACCAGCCACCGGTGATACCCAAATTGGCATAGAAACGCGGTTCGCGATTCAGATACATTTCCAGTGTTTCCGCGTTCGGCTGTAGATAACCACGGACGGCTTCATACGCACCGGAGCCATCATCCAGCGGAGTTGTTGTTAGGGTGAACATGGATGATTGGTTAAAGGTTAGGTCATCATCTATCGGAAGCCCGTTCTTCGTATAAAATCGTTCCAGCGCATTATAAGTGCCGCTTACATTGTTAAAGGCTCCGTTGTTAAATCCGGTCTCAGCTCCGGGAGGTGTATATGTTCGACCGGCAGGCAATGCTATTTGGGTACCACCTACTAATACAAAACTCCAAGTACCCAGGCTACCCCACGACGTAAGGTATTGCGATTGTCCCCAGAGCAGTTCCTCGTTCCATGGGTCAGCAATTATCATGCGTAAATCGTACAATGTCTTCATTCTGGCAGGTTGTAGCCTAAAATCTTCCCGGTCGTAGACATAGGCCGCTCTGTTGCAAGTATATAAATCCTTCCCGTTTAGTTTTGCCAAATTGATAGCCGCATCTATGGCATCAATGGCATCTTTCCACTTCTCCTTGTCATACGTTTGCGGGAAAAAGTACTCACCGTTGTGATTGGTAAAATCGCTGTAAAACTCGCTATTGCCATTGTAAAACGGACTTGCCCTGTAAATAAGCACTCTTGCCTTAATGGCGGTAGCACCTATACGGTCAATCTGTCCCAAATCAGCTCCAACCCGTTGTTCTTCCAAATCGGGGATGGCCTCAGTCATACACTGGAGGATAAAATCAAAACATTCGTCTATTGTGGCACGGTGCGGATAGAGTTCGTCATCGGAGGCGGTTGGCGTTGTTTCGCTCTTTTTCAGCACAATAGGACCCGTTTGCCGCACCAGGAGGAAATTGTAATAGCCGAGCATGAATTTCGCCTGCGCTTTCCAGTCTTTTTTTTCCGAATCCTCCATATCGCGCACCTTGTCAATATTGGACAAAAAGACATAGATGCTGTTAATTGCCTGGTATAAGCTTGGTGCGGCGTTAGTAGTAGTAGGTATTGCCATGCCTGACCAGTAACTCATGATGGGAAGCGTGGCAGTGTTCATACCTCGCGTTACCTGCTGGTACAGCTCGCAATCAGCTCGGTTGTCCAAAACGGTTGGCAACAGGTATTCATCTCCGAGTACCCATGAAGTGTAGTGCCAGCTTGCATCAGGTGGCATATAGTAATACACCTTTGCCAATGCATTATACGCATCTTTCCTCACTGTGAAAACATCGTCCAACGTCAATGTATTGTCGGGAACAATGTCTAAATAATCCGAGCACGCCGGGAAAATGAACATCGCGGCGACAATGAATGTACAGACGTGGCGCGCCACGTCTCTACGAATAAATTTTCTATATGATTTCATATTTCTGATATTTTTAAATTATTAATTAAAAGGATAGTTGCAATCCCACGTTAAACCTCCTGTTAAGCGGATAGCCAAGTCCGTTGCCGCCGAGTTCAGGGTCCCACAATTTGAATGCACTGAACGTAGCCAGATTTTCGGCACTGAAGTATAGTCGGCAACCTTGCAGCTTGATTTTTGCTATTGCCGGAAAGTTATAGCCGAGTTCTATTGACTTCAAGCGCAGGAACGAGCCATCGCGCAGCCACCAGGTGGACGAAACCGTATTATTGGGAATTTGATCCATTGCCAAGCGGGGCCAGGCAGCATGGACATTGGGATTGGTTTCCGTCCATGAATTTTCTCCTATGAAGGAAAGCGCACCGCGGTCGTTGTAGAACGGTGAAATGGCACTGGGGTCAATGAAAAATGAAACCCTTGCATTCCCTTGAAAGAAGAAGGAAAAATCAAATTTCTTGAACCCTGCCGACAGTCCGAAACCGTATTGAATTTCCGGCACCGAGGGGAAACCGAGGGGAATCATGTCGTCAGTATCTACTTTGCCATCACCGTTAATGTCGCTATATTTGATGTCGCCCGCCTCTACTATGCTTGCTGCTCCAACGGACTGTTCGGGCGAATTGCGTATTTCATTCAAATCCACAAAGAGCCTTTCGGCAGCATAACCATAAAGTTGATTGATGTTGCGCCCCACGTGACTTCGATATTCGTCCTTGTAATTCGGCTCATCCAATTTAAGGTATTTATTGACGGCATACGTCAAGTTGCCCCGTCCGGTGAGCCAGAAATCCTTGTTGAAAAAGTGCTGATAGTCGATGGAACCGTCAATTCCCTGCGATTGTACTTCGCCGACATTGCCTTTCACCACTACTTCCAGACCTGCTGATGCAGGGAGATTTTCTCTGTCCAAATAGATGTTGCTCCGGTTATCGCGGAATATATCTACCTGCAATTTTAAGTCTTCGCCTTTGAAAAAGCCCAATTCCAGCCCAAGATTGTATTTCGTGGAAACCTCCCAGGTAATGTCGGGATTGGCATAACGGGCGATGCTATATCCGTTGTATGTATTGCCGAACGAAGAACCCCACCTGTATGGACTGCCGCTCAGGGCAATATTCGACAGGAAAAAGAATCTTTCTTTCCGTTCGGCGATGGCGTCATTGCCCACCTGTCCGTAAGTAAATTTCAGTTTCAACAAACTGACAGCTTCTTTCATCGACTCCCAAAACGCTTCATTGGAAGCCAACCAACCGGCACCTATGGAGGGGAAAAATCCGAATTTTTTATCCCCTGTGAACTTTTCGGAACCATTGTAACCAAATGCAAATTCGGCAAAATAACGATTATCGTAATCGTATGTAGCCCTGCCGGAAATACCCGCATTCCTTTCGGGCAACGATTCATAGATGGTGCCTGATATGCCGCTGGTCAGCAAATTTTCCTCCGCCAGACCCACAACCATCGCTCCTACGGAGTGGTTGCCGAATTGGCGGTCCCAGTTCAGCCGTCCTTCGTAATAGTAATGGGTAGTGGCATCACGTTTGCCGTCCACGTCGCCAAGATAGGCTCGCCCGGCGGTAGGGTTGAGACCCAGCAAAGTATATTGATTCGTAATCGGGTCGTAGGTATTCACCGAATAGTAATATGGCAGTATCGTACGTTTAGCGGAAGAACGCCCCCATACATTGGCAGAAACTTTTGCCTGAAATTTTAATCCTTCGGTAAGCATGCCCAAATCCTGCAACAGTGTCGCCTGTGTGGTGAGCGTACTTTCGTCCCGATTTTCATATCCTTTCACCATTTGGGCATAAGGATTGTCTCGGGGGGTGCTACCCCTCAAAACACTTCCGAACAGAGTGTGCCTCGTGTAGCGATTGGCTTCGTCCGGCTCATATACAGCGGGAAAATCCACCGGATTGGTATTCATCACCGTTTTGAATATCTCACTTGCTGCAGTCTCGTCTGGACTAGTAGTGTATGGACCGGTATATTTTTCGAACCGTCCCTGAATACGGGTGTCCAATGTGGTGGTTGAGGTCAGTTTGAAAATGACATTACTCCGCAGGTGGAACCGATTGATATCAATATTGTTGTTGTAATTGTTCCTACCTTCCACTTTCAGCAACCCTGTTTCGTTCTCGTATCCTGCGGCAACATAATAGGTAGCCACCGTGCCACCACCTGAAACGTTCAGATTGGCTTTGGTATTGGTGGTCTGCCGGTTGAACAGCGCATCGTACCAATTAACATTGGGATAAATCATCGGATTTTCTCCCCGAGCGGTGGCATAGATTTTCTGTTCGCTGTACTTTGGCGTCGCATTGGGGTTGCGAGACAGCTGTGTTTGATTACTCAAACGCATATAGTCCACCCCATCCATCAGTTCAGGCATTTGTGTAGGCGTAGTCACATTTACATCCACACGCGCATTGATTTTTACAGTACCCTCACGTCCCGACTTGGTGGATACCAAAATGATACCATTAGCACCTCGTGCACCGTAGAGCACGGTTGCCGAAGCGTCTTTCAACACAGAGAAACTCTCAATGTCGTCGGGTTGCATACGGGCGAGGTCGTCGGTGGTCGCCTCAAAGCCGTCAATAAGAATCAACGGGTCTGTTTTGTAGCCGAAAGTGGTAACGCCGCGCACAAAGAACTTGGCATTGTCGGCACCCGGCTCACCCGTTGTCTGGTAGGAGATAACTCCCGGAATCTTCCCTGCAAAAGCAGAGGTCATGTTGGACGCGGGCACCCTGAGGTCGGAGGCTTTGATTGTCTCAATGGAGGCAATCACACTGCTCTTCTTCTGCTTGCCGAAAGCAACCACAGTCACTTCGTCCAACTCATTCGACTTGGGCTTGAGCGGAATCACAAGACTCGTCTTGTCGCCCACCTCCACGGAGTAGAGGTCATACCCCAAAAACGTAACATCCAAAACATCCGTCGGCGAAACGTCTATTTTGAACGAACCATCCAAGTCGGTAGCCACTCCACGAGTGCTCCCTTTGATGGTGATGTTGACTCCGGGCATTCCATCCCCGGTTTCATCGTACACGAAACCGGTAACGGTCTTTGTCCGTGCCGAAGCATTTGTCACTTGCAACGCCTCCTGCGGTGCCTCAGCGCGAATGTTTTGCGCCCTCCCCCCCCAAGAGAATGCTGCTTAGAAGCAAAATTTTTGCGAAGTTTGCAAACTTTTTGTTTTTACACTTTTTCTTCATAAATTTTATTTTTAATGTTTAACAAAATTTGTTATGAACTGCCACCATGACAATCCGGCGGCAAAGGTAAAGAATGTTTTTGAAATGACAATGGATTTTCTAAACTTTAACACTTTAAAATGTTAAAGTTTGTTAATTTCGTTGTTATCGTCATTGCGGGGCTTTCAGCCCGAACCGTCATTGCGGGTCAAGTCCGCAATGACGGTTCGGGCTGGGGCATGCCTCCAGGGTCAATCATCAAACCTGTTAGGTCTCGAAGACCTAACAGGTTTTTTCGCGCCACCACCGGCTATGCTAATTCAGCCCCATGTTTCGCAACTGTTCATGTGTGCGTATTATATTCTTAACCCATTATTTTATTCTGCCTCCCTCTATTTGTGTTGTTTGGTTGTTCAGGCTGTTTTTATACGTAATTTGTACCTTGTCGCCATCAAACTTACAATTCATTGTTTCAAAATGGGGACTTTCGATGTACCGCAAAATGAATGTCAAGGTCTGGTCATCTTGCCAATGGTAACTACCAAAAACCTTAAAGGGTGGAAATTCTCGGTACGCCGACGGAGACTGAATCAAGTTGGGACAAGGCTTTGTGGTTTCACCGGCCAACCAGGTTTCTTCACCGAAATCGAATTGTAAATCGTTGAAAATCAGCGAACATGTATCTCCTATCATTTGTATCGACATGTTTTTCAGTTGTTGGGCATTGTCGTTCAAAGTGTAGTTTGTCTTCAGATTAAAACCGGTTTCCTGCTGATAGATACCTTTTGCCGGAAGAATTGCCAATGTCTTTAGTTTTTGCTTCAATGCTGTTGCCTGCTGTTTGTTTTCCGGGAGCGTATCCTTGTGCATAGCGGGTAAAAGATAATCCCACACAAAGTTAATTTCCTTTTGCATATCGTAAGCATTGGCTTGTACAGCCAACACTGCATCCTGTTCGGGCATCACGATAATGTATTGTCCGAAAGCGCCATCGCCACGGAAAGCATTGTGTTGGCAACGCCAAATCTGGTAGCAATAGCCTTGCGCCCGATCGTCGTGCTCCCTTTGTTCGGGTGTGATGTCGGGTTTCTGATTTATTTTAGCCGTTGTAGCTTCTGCAATCCAGGCTTCCGGGAGTAACTGCTTGCCGTTCCATTTTCCTTTTTGCAAATAAAGTTGTCCCAATTTCGCCATATCTTCCGTATGAATTCTCAATCCCCATCCGCCGGTGTTGATGCCTTGCGGACAAATTTCCCAGTCTGCGTCTTTGATTGCCAACGGTTCAAACAAACGGGGCTTCAGAAAATCCACCAGTCTTTGTCCGGAAACTTTTTGGATGATAGCCGACAACATATAAGTAGCCGTTGAGTTGTATAGAAATTTTGTACCCGGTTGGTTCGGTATCGGCGCGGCTAAAAAGTTCTTTACCCATTGGTCGCCCGTGGTAATATTGAGCGGTTCGGGATATTGTCCCGTTGTCATACTCAACAAATGCTTCACTCTCATTTCTGCCAGATTGGGACTTATCGAATCGGGCAGTAAATCCGGAAAAAATGAAATCACTTTATCGTCCACAGTAAGCAGTTTTTCGCTGACGGCAAAACCTATCGCAGTTGAGGTGAATGTTTTACTGGTAGAATAAATGGTCTGTTTTAAATCCGGCCGATAGGGATTCCACCAAGCTTCTGCAACAACTTTTCCATGACGCAACAGCACAAAACTGTGCCATTCCTGTCCGCTTTGTTCTATCGCCTCAACAAATTGGAGGATTCCCTCCGACGCCATGCCTTCTTTTTCAGGTACACTGCGTGGAAGCGAATCTGATACCTGTGGCTGCGTACATCCGCAAAGCCAAACAGTGATAAATACCAAAAATGTGATTCTACTTATATTTCTCATTTTTCTTTAAGTTTAGCGTAATTAAAAAATGAATCATTAGCGAGTTTACATTCCTTTGACGGCGTGTTGATTAGCCGTATGGT
>BBRT01000326.1 GCA_001417715.1 Candidatus Symbiothrix dinenymphae | reverse complement strand
GCACAATCAATGTGCTGGAAGCCATTCGCGCCACCGACAGCGTGAAAGTGGGCGTGATGATTACGTCCGACAAATGCTACGAAAACAAAGAACAAATTTGGGGCTATCGCGAAAATGAGCCGATGGGCGGCTATGACCCGTATTCGAGCAGCAAAGGTGCCGCCGAAATAGCCATCAGCAGCTGGCGACGGAGTTTTTTCAATCCGAATGACTACGCAAAACACGGCAAATCCATTGCCAGCGCAAGAGCCGGAAACGTCATTGGCGGCGGCGATTGGGCATTAGACCGCATCATTCCCGATTGCATCAAGGCATTGGAAGCCGACAAACCCATCAACATTCGCAACCCCAAAGCGATTCGCCCGTGGCAGCATGTGCTGGAGCCACTAAGCGGCTATTTGCTGCTGGCGCAGCAAATGTGGGATGAACCAACGAAATATGCTGCGGGTTGGAATTTCGGACCTCGCACCGAAAGCATCGCCACCGTTTGGGATGTGGCAACGAAAGTGATTGCCAATTACGGAAGTGGCGAACTAAAAGACCTTTCCGACCCGAATGCTTTGCACGAAGCCAATTTGCTGATGCTGGATATTTCAAAAGCCAAGTTTGAGTTGGGCTGGGAGCCAAAGATGAATATCGAGCAGTGTGTGGCTTTGACGGTGGATTGGTATAAGCGGTATAGGGGCGTGAATGTTTATGATTTGTGTGCGGAACAGTTGACAAAATATATTGCGGGATGACTAAAAAAGAAAAGTTATGCAGAGGAGATTTTTTTTTGGCATTGCTAAAGTTTGTGATTATATTGGTGAACAGACTATTGCTTATTTGATAAAAATGACTTACCTTTGTCGTATCTAAAAAATAAAAAATATGGATTTCAGTAGAAAATTGCCGATTGGCATTCAGGATTTTGAGAAACTCAGAACAACCAATCATCTGTATGTTGACAAAACAGCCTACATTTACAAAATTGTCAACGAAGGGTGCCCCTACTTTTTGGGTCGTCCGCGCAGGTTTGGGAAAAGCCTTTTTCTTTCCACGCTGAAAGCCTATTTTCAAGGCAAAAAAGAATTGTTTGAGGGGCTTGCCATCGCCGAGTTGGAGAAAGATTGGGTGAAATATCCGGTGTTTCATCTGGATTTGAATCTTGGGAACTATGACTCTTTTGCAGACCTTGAGTCAGCACTTGACGCAAACTTGCGCAAATTGGAAGCTTTGTGGGGAGAAGACAAAGCAGAAAAGCTGTCACCAATCCGGCTGCAAGAATAACCAAATTGCTCCGTTCTACAGAATACAAATTGACATGAGAAAAAAACAACAGCACCAAAATGAACAGTGTGCTTCGTTTACTTTGCCCTAACTTATATAAAGAAAAATACAAAACAGTCAAAGAGATAAATAAGTAAATAAAACAAGAAAACATCCCTATAGGGCTATCAAAAGCGTATTCTCTTGGCATAGATGAATAAGTATCCAAACACGAAAACGGGTAAAGTAATAAATAACAGAAGGGCAAATAGACACTAACAGCCGGTTTACCAATATATGGATTTCTATCCGCCGCCCATATCACGGGGTCAAAAAAATCCGCAAAAACATAATACATGTGGTCAACCACCTCAAACTGACTTCCCGTTGGATTTATCGCTAACCCTATCAAACACGCCATAATGAGTGTTCCCATGATAGTGCCAAACACTGTAATTACCGTTTTTCTTTCAAATGTTTTTTTCATACTTCTGTTTTTTGATAATCAATATATTGTTTTAAACGCGTATAAATATCAAATTTTACATCTTTCCCGATTATCGCAGAAAGTTTTGCCACCGAACATCTCAAATCCATCACCTCATTTTCCCGATACGGCAAAGCACCGTAATTAACGGGAGAAGTGGAACGCAGGTATTCCTTGCTAAAATCAATGATGTCACGCAGCGCAATGCTTTCGCCACTACTCACATTCACTATCTCGCCTTTGCATTTATCTGCATTGCGCAACAATTCGCCAATAGCCCAAGCAAAATCTTCGATGTGCAGAGTATCCCGTTTTTGTTCGCAGGGCGTAACATTGATTGGCGCATTGGCTTTAAGTTGCGAAATCACATAAGGGATAAATTTACTTTCCGGCTGCATCGGACCAAAAATATTTCCGGGTCTGACAGCCATAGCAGGAAAATCAAAATCACGATAAAGCATAATTGCCGTGTTTCCTGTCAGTTGTTTCACTAAGGCGTACGGCGATGTCGGCACCTCGCGCTGTGTTTCTAAAAAGGGGGAGTTTTCTGAGCCATACTCTTCCGAACTGCCAAATTGCACAAACAATTTCAGCCTTCTGTCATTTCCAAACCGCTTATACAAATTGAGCAAAACTTTCAGGTTGGAAGTAATGAGCGCATCAAACAGAGACATATCACGCTCGGCGGTCACAATACTTGCTAAATTGATAATGTAATCGGGAGTGGGCAAATCGCCGACGATAAGATTTTCTACCAAATCCACCTCATAAGTCTTTATTGCAGGATATTGAGCAAAATAAGGCGCATCTATAAACTTATCAAAAATAGAAATGTCATATTGTGCATAAAAATAAGCGGATAAGTTTTTTCCGATAAAACCGCTGCCACCAATCAAATATATCTTTTGCTTCATGCTTTACAATATCTCTTTAAGTTATCATTCATGTCTTTTTTGCCTAAATTCCTGATTCAAAAGTTACCTCCGTATCCACAATATAGTATGAACCATCTGTCGCCAATTACTTTTATTTTCAGCCGATGTGCCCCCGGAGCCAAAGCCGGCGATTTCGCGAACAACAGGGACGGTTGTGTCCTCGTCCATATCATACACGACATAGATTTCGTGCGGCACTGTTACTTCCGCCTCAATCCTGTTGATGGCTGTTGTGATATTGCCTGCCTCGTTATATACAGGAGTTACTATCGTCAGTTCATTCATTTTGCTTTTCTAAAAATCAAGCGGCAAAGGTACATATTTTTTTATTAAATAAAGCATGTAATTTTTAAAACGTGGTGTTTCGGGGTCGCAGAAAAATATTTTTGAAATCTGCACAGCAACCAAAATTTTTTACTACCTTTGCCGGATAATTGAAAAAAAATATGAAAAAAAAATGTAAATTTACAATCATTCTTGAAAGTTCTCAATTAAGGGAAAGTTCTTTGGTAAGGGAAAGTTCTGTGACAAGGGAAGACGAATATCTTTTAGATGACGATGCAATATCTATCGTTGAGGAGATTCTTGCTTCTATAGCAACATCTCAATATGTCATTGATACTTTGCAACGCGGTAAAAATGCTCCAAAATTGAAATTTCGTCTTGATAGAATTTAAGTTGAGTTTCTGATTTTGCAGGTCAGGGGCTGCCAAAGTGCTTTGTCATTGCGGGCTTGACCCGCAATCCCCTGAAAAGGATCCAAATGTTGAACTGCAGAGCAATGTAGAACAAGGGATTGCGACTCAAGCCCGCAATGACAAATCCTTTTGGGTCAGCCCCGATTGAATATTTTACTAACAATCAATGACTTGGTGTGAGTAAGTTAATTGAGATAGTCTTCATTTAATGGGGATTGACGCATTATACAACCTCATTTTTACCTAATTCAGTTCATTCATCTGCTTTCTCCAAAACTAAAAAAGATATGCACCCATAAAAAAAACCGCTCATTGGAAGCTAACAAAATAGCCAAGGGCAAGCCCACGTGACCGCAGCCACCAATTACACAAACATTGTATTTCATAACTTTCTTTTTCATCAAACATTAAAATTTATATTGTAATCCAACCCTCCGGAATAAAATCGGGAGATTGGTAGCCATGATGGAAACGCTTGGGAGAGATTATATTGATTGATTGATTGATTGATTGATTGAGCCATGCTCCCCACCAGCTGAAAGTGCTGTTGGCAATGATGTTATGCTTGCATTTTGACATCAGAAACATATCTTGCCACGCCTCTTTTCCCTGATTCCAATCAATGTAGTTCGGATTTGGAATATGCAGATTTTCTTTAACCCATTCTATATCATCGGAAAAGACAAAAAACACCGGCGATTCAACGAGAGCAGTTATTTTCAGTATCGCGGCATCGTAATAATCCGGCGCACATATATTTTCATACATTTTTTGATATTTAGCCGATAAATAATCCCCCCGCCTTACATGTATTGAAACACTATTTGTGTTTTCGATCAAATCCAATATCGCCGAAGTTTTCGGCGATATAGCCAATGGATTGAAAGAGAAAACATTTAAAATTCCTGCTTTCACGGATAACAGGTATTTCTCTGTTTGCCAAAGTCCAAAATACAGACAGATGCCTTTTTTCGGGGCAAGTTTATCAATTTCACTGTCTTCTTCAATGATTTTTATTCCGAACAACTGAACAAGAAACAGCATCAACGAACATATTGCATGAAATCCTTGCTTTTCTTTAAATATTCGCAACTTTCGCACTAACCGGACACAGTTTTGGAGGAAAAAACCGGAAGTAGCAGGGATGCCAAACAAACGGTCTAATTCGTAACCATTATGTTCGCGGCGAGCCGAAAAGTCGTTAATGACAATTCGACTATGCGGGCTGCTATACTTCTTTTTTGCAAGAAAAAAAGCATACTGAAACATTTGATTGCCCAAGCCGCCGGATATAATAATTACTTCCATATCATTATTGTTTGTTTCGGGCGCAAAGATACGAAAATTATTTCAATTGCTGCTGCTTCATATAGGCATCAACATCCTCAATTAAATAAGGCAATCCAAGCGTATGAAACGTAAGCGAATACTTCAATCCACCGGCAGCAAGGGGATATTTATTCATTGCTCACCTCCTCACTCGCGACATAGAGTTTCATAATTTCTAATTTGTGTCATAATCGCGCAACAAAGGTACGCTTTTTTTCATTTCAGCGAGACATGCCGTGCCAATTTATTCAGGATTGACAGCGGCAGCACCTTTTTCAAGAGTTCATAAGCCGTTTTTAAAATTTTCTCTTTCCGATGTGCGGATTCCCAGTTTCTGAATACGGAGTTGATAACATTCTCACTATATCCGTTTTTAAGCAGAATGTTTCTATTTTCAATTTTTCCATCAATCGGAGCAGATGAAGAAAATCCCCCTTGCCGAAAATTAGAAATCACTTGAGGCACATAACAAAACTTAACGCCCGCTAAGTGGCATCGCAGAGTAAAATCGAAATCGGCACAGACAATGAAGTTGGTATCATACAAGCCCTGTTTTTGATATGTGGCATTAGTTACGAAAAAAGAGGGATGATATAGCAAAATGCCTTTGTATAAATCATTTAAATTGGTATTGGGCTTTTTCCGTTTGAAAAACGAGCCATCAGCGTTCAACATATTGATATCGCCGTGAAAAATGCCGCACTCCGGATATTGTTTGTAAGCCTCGACCATCTGTGCAACCGTATCCGGCTCATAATAATCGCCGGCATTGACGATGCCGATAAGTTCACCCTTTGCCAGTTGGATGCCTTTGTTCATGGCATCGTAAATGCCATTATCCTGTTCGCTGAGCCACAGAGCCAACTGCGATTCATGCGTTTTGATAATGTCAATGGTGCCGTCAGTTGAGCCGCCATCAATAAGGATGTATTCAACATTCGGATACGACTGTGCGAAAACGTGTTGCATCGTTTCTTCCAGATGCTCCTGTGCGTTGTAAGTGACTGTGATGATGGATACTTTTTGTTTCATATTTTTGTTATTTAATATTTTTTAATGCCAAGCCCAATGGTGTAAGTCTGTATTTTTGCAACCTGCTATTGGGTTTATCGGGAATAGTTCGCTCAATCAGCCCCTGTTTCAAAGCAGGATTTATATATGCATTTAAAAAATGAACCTTGTTTAGAAGATTTAATTTTCGTTGTAATTCATGGCGAATCATTTCGCCGTCCATTACAGCAATTAATTCTTCGACTGTTGTGGTGACTGTTGTGGTGACTGTTGTGGTGACTGTTGTGGTATCTGGTGCGGTGACTGTTGTGGTATCTGGTGTGGTATCTGGTGCGGTGACTGTTGTGGTAACCTCTGTATCAGGAATTACGAACGTCACTACCGAGCGGTCAATCTCTTTTTCAAAGCCAATTTTGGTTTGAGTGGATTGCTCCCATTTCAGCATTTTGTCGAAGCCATAACCGGCATTTTCCGACAGTTTGGCACAACGAAACAGCTTTGCAAGTACCGGATTGCGAGGAATTGAGATATCTTTTTTCAACAACACGTCTATCGGACGAGGAAACGCCCCCGGATTTTCAAATTCAATCCGATTAGAGAATACCCTGACACGCGGTTTTTCCGGACTGAAATAATCAGTGTGCATCAGCATATTGACCAAGGCTTCACGAACAGCACCAAATTGAGGACTATCTTCAATAGCTATCCCCAACTCATTCATTTTGAAAGGCATATCCACATACCGCTTCAATCTTTCTATAATCGCAAAATAATATTCCCACAAATTTTCCTGTTCTTCTAACCGAAAAGTGTAGCGCGTTGCCGCCTCAGCATACGATTTTCCGGGTATTTCCAGCAAATCAACCCTGAAATCAGGAAAACTTCTGTTGATAGCCAAATTATTCCCCATAAAGAGAAGTCCACCATACGTTAGGTGTTTCCCTTCTGTAATTTGCATTTTTGTCAAAAACTCATTGTTTGACAAAGTGTTGTAGGGCAATCCGGGATTGAAACGTGTCATATAATCCCTGTATCTGTACAATGTGGTCTGATTCAAGTCCTTAAGGCTTGTTTTTTCTACCGGTAGTGCCGACATAACACCAAACAATTGGTCGCGAAGCATGGCATTGATTTCAGACTCCTCTGCCCGCTGGTCGCCGCTGGCTGTTCGGATAAACGTGTTTGTCAGAGAATTAAAATAAACCGGCTTTTGTGCCGATGATGGAATGAAAAAAGCCAACACAATCCGCCCATCAATCGTGTATTTCTTGCACTTGGGTGTCATCAAAACGTTAAACTTGTTTTGACCTCTCAAAGTCGTTGTGAAATCTTGCTCCAACTTCTCAGGGTGCTGCACACCAACAACTTCAAATTGCTGCCCGTGTTGAGCAACACCAAAAACTAACCAGCCCCCTGCTGAATTAGCAAACGCACTAACCGTTTCCCAAGTGCTTTTGGGAAGCCCGCCGGAGGCTTCTTTGACTTCAAAGTCCTCCCATTCTATATTGGACAAGCGTGCAAGTAGAGTTTCTTTATTCATCTCTTATTTGTTTATTTCACAAAATACTTTCCTGTTTTCCCCATCTTTCCATGAATATAGCCCATGATTAATCTCTTCATTTTTTGCATATTTGTCATCTTCAAAGAACAACACAAGAAATAACCGTTTGTAGAACCTAATGGTGCCATCAGTTGAGCCGCCATCAATCAGGATGTATTCAACATTCGGATACGACTGTGCGAAAACGTGTTGCATCGTTTCTTCCAGATGCTCCTGTGCGTTGTAAGTGACTGTGATGATGGATATAAGTGGATTATTCATACGCTTTTTTTTTAATAGCGGTGCAAAGGTACAATTTTTCATCAAAAAACAAACGTTGTCTTGAAATTTTGTTTAACTTTGCATCTTGATATTTAAATATTATGCAATATAATACAGAAAAATGTAAAATTTGTGGAGGTGATTGTCAATCAATATTCACGACTAAGGTGTTGAACAAATATGATGTTCAGTATTTTCAGTGTAATACATGCCGTTTTATCCAAACGGAAAATCCTTATTGGCTACAAGAATCGTATGAAAATGCAATCACAAGTCTTGATTTAGGTTATGTGATGAGAAATCTTTTTTTTAAGGACATAGTTGCCGATATTATTAACAAATTGTTTGACAAAAAGCAATCTTTTCTTGATTATGGCGGCGGATATGGTATGTTGGTTCGTCTGATGCGCGATGCAGGCTATGATTTTATCCGACAGGA
>BBRT01000325.1 GCA_001417715.1 Candidatus Symbiothrix dinenymphae | reverse complement strand
TAGTTATATGTGGGACTTGGGGGAGGCGGTGGCTCCGTCACTCCCGTAGACTGAAGTCTACGGTTAATAAAGTGCTGTCCCTGCGGGACACAGAACGCCGCATTGTGCTGTCCCTGCGGGACAAAACGAGCCGCACAGTTCTGTCCATAATGGGACTGCGCTCCGGGCAAGTAAAAATAGCACCTGAAAAAAAAGATTTAGCCAATAGCCAATAGAAACGGTTGCATCCCTACGGGATGCAGAGGTGGATGGTCTATTGTGCCGTTTCTACCGAGCGATGCATCCCTACGGGTGGGGTGTTAAAAAGATGGATGTTTTATGAATATTGTTCGTTCATCATTTGCTTTTATCCCGTAGGGATTGTAGCTCGGTAGAAAATAGAATCGCCCCGCCCCCCATTTCAGCATCCCGTAGGGATGCAACCGATTGCGGATTATGTTGCATCCCTACGGGATGCAGGGAGAAGGAGCGGTATGAGTTTCTACCGAGCTATAATCCCTACGGGATAAAAAAAAAGAACGCAAAAATTTCATCCGGTTGTAATCTGTTTGACAACCCACCATACGGGGTAGCAGGCGGAAGCAAAAATCGCTGAATACCGTTGAATTTTGATGCGGTTGTCGGCGGCGAGGTGTTTTTTGTTAAAAAAAAATTGCATTATTCAAATATTAGTCGTACCTTTGCACCCAGATACCGGAAGGTATTCCGGGGAGATGGGAAACCATCGCCCCCCCTAAAAAGGGGAAGTGGCTTAGGTTGCTTTCCCTTTGGATTTATTAAATATTTTGCGAAGTTTTGCCACATCGTATTTTTTTATTTCTCCGTTTTTCATTCGGATGATGATTGTTTCAATACTCTTTGCCCTTCCTCCTTGCAACGCCGCTTTTATACCCAACCAGATGTCATACATAGCGTATTCATGCTCTGCATAAATATATACTTCCGAAACTTTTTGCTCTGATGCCGACTTGATAGAAGCCTGTATTGCATTTTTTCCGTTTTCGGTAATTGGTATTTTTGCATCTGAAAACATGCTCGTTTTCAAATTGAGCGCATCCGGATTTTTACGTCCTGTTTCATTCACTACGTTGAGCAGTTGATATTGTTCGCCATGATATTTTGCTAAATCTGTATAAGCCTTGACATTTTTCTGTGCCTCCTGTGGGTTTTGATGAAATTTTTTGGGAAGTCTTAGGATACCGCCGCTTTTGAACTTTTTTTCGTTATAGCCATCCGGTGTCGATAGAAACGGGTTTCGGTCGACGACTTGGCAAGCACATAGAATGGTGGTGTCATATCCGGTGCGCAACCATTGTTGGTTACATTTTCCTGTCATTAGTGTCACGTTTTTTTGGGGACTTAAATTTTTGGCAAAGGTAAAACCTTTTTTTGATTTGGCAATTCTTTTCGAAAATCATATTCTTATTTTTACAATTAGTTTGCGATGATTACTGATTTTCAGGGCAACCGCATCAAATTTATGCTGACAAGGAAGACCGCAGGTCTTCAATCTACCCCACACGGCATAGCCATCAGGTTAAGGGTGAAGCCCTTCGAGCAATAGCGTAGGGCATCGCCCTACGAAGGATGCCCTCTCCCTCTCGTTTCGCCCTGAAAGGGCATTAGCTATTGCTATCGCCCTTTCAGGGCTTGCATTCAATGCCATATCCTGTCCGTTGGGCTGGGATATGCTGGGCTTTCAGCCCGTAAATTCAGCATCCAAGCAATCTTCCGACCACGTGCGATTTTGCTTATTCCATTGGAAAATTCTTCGTTGTTTCCACCAGCATCCGGATATTCGCTTCCGGCGCCATCGGGGGTATCGCGCATCCTGCTCCTAACACCAAGCGCGGACAGCCTTTGTAGATATTCAAGATGTTCAAGGTTTCCTCCTTTACTCTTTGCGGCGTTCCCAAGGCAAGTACGCCACTGGGGTCGACCGTGCCAAACAGGGTTATTTTATCATGCAAAGCCCTGTATATTTCTTTGATAGGCGTTTTATAGTCCAACTCTGCCGCATCAAAAGGTATCGTTGCTATTTTATCTAAAATCAACTCTGTGTTTCCACAGATATGAACCAGGTAGGAAGCGCCGCATTTATGCGTTTCTTCGATAATTTCCAATTCGGAAGGGACGGCAAATTGCGCATACATTTCTGGCGACACCATATCCGGTCCCGCCAGACTGTCGCCGTGTGAAATCATATCCGAACCCGCTTCCACCATCAACCGGATAAACTGCTTGCAGATGCCGATAGACCAATTGATTAACTGCATTGAACGTTCCTCGTCCATCAACATATCCATCATGAAAATGCCGGGTGTTCGCATCGCACAAGCCAATGAAAAAGGTGCCTGGTCGCAATTGCCTCTTAACCATATTTCATTACCGAAATATTTTTTCATGATTTTGATGGCTTCCACCGAATGTTGAATCCGCCGGTCGGAGGATATATCCTTTTCCGTCAATTGTTCAACCTCGTCCAACGATTGCAGTAACGGCTCATGGTTACGCGCCGGAGCATCTTCGGGATAATCCGTCGGCACACCCACCGAGCTGGCTATCAGTGCCGTATCGACATCAAACAGGATGCCATCCACCTGATATTTCTCCACAAACTGTATATGACATTTGGCAGCAATTTCCGGGTCTTCCCTGTATTGCTTCATGGTGTAACCGGCCTCACGCGCGGCAAGCATAAAATTGTGCAGCATCACCGGGCGTCTGTCAGGCATAATCCCATGCAAAGCAGCATTAATTCTTTCGTATCCGTTCATCTTTTTTATCTTTTAATGTATCATTATTTTTAATTTTCCAAATCTCTTCCATATCTTCCAGCGTTTTCCCTTTTGTTTCCGGAATCAGTTTCCATGCAAAAATGCACGACAACGCTGCCATGATGCCGAACAAACCAAAGGAAAAACCATGATTAAAGGTGTTGAGCAACCATTCGTTTTTATCAAGCAGTGGGAAAGTAGAAGACACCGCATAATTCGTTATCCACTGAACGGCAACCGCCACCGACATAATCCTGCTGCGAACAGCATTCGGGAACATCTCCGAAAGCAATACCCATACAATAGGTCCCCAAGAGAATGCAAAGGAAGCAACAAAGCCGAGCACACATATCAAGGCGAAAACACCAAGATTGTGCGTGTAGAAACAAGCAGCCAACACCATCATAAATACAGCCATACATATCGAACCAATCATAAGCAGAGGTTTGCGTCCGTACTTATCTACCGTGTAAATGGCTACAATGGTAAATGCAACATTGACAACGCCCACCAACACTGTTTGCAGCATAGCCGAATCGGTGCTTTCGCCCATGCTTTTGAATATTTCGGGGGCATAGTACAACATCACCTGAATCCCGATTAACTGCTGAAAAGCGGAGAGCAACAAACCGGCAATCCAGATACGTGCTCCAAATTTCAAGCCTTTTACCACCACCGGCGCAACAGATGCGCGAATGGAAGCTATTTCCTCTTGGATGGACGCACCTGCATTGAGCCGTCCCAATATATTAGCGGCTTTCGTTTCTTTGCCCATCATGACCAACCAACGAGGACTTTCCGGAACAAACAGCAGACAGATGAAAAAGAGAACTGCCGGTATCGCGGAGGAAGCAAACATCCAACGCCAACCGGTCTGCTCGTTCCATGAAACATCGCCTTGCCGTGTGATGGCAAAATTCACGAAGTAAACAACCAACATGCCGGTAACAATAGCCAACTGATTCCACGAAACTAATTTGCCGCGTATCGAAGCAGGTGCTATCTCGGCAATATACATGGGCGAGAGCATCGAAGCCAAGCCTACGCCGATACCACCGATAATCCGGTAAAAAATGAACTGCGGCAGAAAACTATAATCGCCTGTACCCGGCAAGGCAAAGCCTATTTCCGGCATTGCCGAACCGATACCCGAACAGGTAAATAAGATAGCAGCGAAAATCAAACTCCGCCGACGACCAAATTTGTGACTGCAATAGCCCCCCAATGCGCTACCGATAACACAGCCGAGCAAGGCTCCCGATACCATCACACCCAACAGTGTATTGGCAACTGTAGCAGGGAAATGATACGGCTGAATGAAAAAACTATCCAACGAACTAATCGCGCCGGAAATGACAGCCGTGTCGTAACCGAACAAAAAGCCTCCGAGTGTTGCCACTAAGGCGATGCCATACAATCTATAATTCATATTTTATTATTTGTTACTTATTATCACCATTCATCTGTGCGGAAAGAGGATATCGGAAGATTTCCATCCCGCGAAAAAATCTCGGACGGCGAGGTGTTGTCCCAGCAATAGCGCACCGCCACCGGCTCCTGCACGTTGGGCGAAAAGAGATACACCTTGTCGCCTGCCAAAACAGCCGTAGCGCGGTGGAACCGTTTGTCATTGCCTGCTATCGCGAAGTTGCGGATGTCCTTGTCGTAAGTGGTCAGTCCGCTCGGTGCTCCGAAAGCGTCGAGCGTCACAATCGCCACGCGCCCGTCTATCGTCAGTGATTTGTATTCGGGGCTGCGGTAGTGCATCTTCTCCCAGCCGTAAGTCTTCGCCAGCGCCCAGAGCGCCATCCGTTCGCCGGCGTCTTTCTTATTGGTCGGGTGAATATCATGAGGACTGTTGGCATCCATCAGCACAGCCATGCCGGTGTTGGGTGTCTGCAAGCCTTTCGATTGTGCCTCGCGGATATAGGCTGAATTTGAATGCCTGCCACCATAATTAAAAGGTGCAATTTGGCAGTAGTAAAATGGAAATTCACCTACGCCCCACACGTTGCGCCATTCGCGTACCATACGGTCGAACATTTTTACATACAAAGCGGGTTCGTCTATGTTCGCTTCGCCTTGATACCAGATAGCGCCGCGAATGCCGTAGCCCACCAAGGGGTGAATCATACCGTTGTACAACACTGTCGGGCTACCGCCATGTGCTTTTATGTCGGCATCGGTGGCAGGCACCGGTTTTTCGGGAATATCCTTCAGCGAAGCGGACGTCATCCATGCCTCTATGGGCGAGCCTCCCCAACTGGTGTGTAACAGCCCAACAGGAATATTGAGCGAGGAATTAATCAATCGGGCAAAATAATATCCGGCTGCCGTGAAGTTCGGAACGGTCTGCGGGCTGGCTACTTCCCACCGCCCTGTGCAATCGTCCTGAGCTTGGGCTGTGGATTTATGTCCAACCGCAAAGCAACGAATCCCCGCGTTGCCCGAATAGCGAATATCATCCACTCTGTTGTCCACCTGGTTCATCAACCATGCCATATTGGATTGTCCCGAACAAACCCAGACTTCGCCAATCAGCACGTTGTTCAGCGTGACGGCTTTGCCATCGCTCACTGTCAGCGTGTAAGGGGTCAAACCGGCTGCAGGCGTTTGGATTTTCACCTTCCAGTAGCCTTTGCTGTCGCTGGTGGCACTGTAACTCTTGTTGTTCCACGAGCCGGTCACTTTCACGCCGGTTTTGGCTTTCGCCCAACCCCACACAGCCACCTGCGACTGCTGTTGCAGCACCATATTATCCCCGAACACAGCAGGGAGTTTCACATCGGCTTTCACCTGAAAAGCCATTACTGCTGTCAAAATCATGACAGCAAACAAACGTTGAATACATTGAATTTTGTTCATTTTATTGAATTTAAACTATTTAAAATTAGAGTGCAAAGATAGATAAAATTTTGAAATTAATTCTTTGTCTGTGCCTTTACCTTGAATATTCTGCTTTTGAATGCGCCCCGCAACGGGAACACGACACCGACTTCCATCAGATATGCCCCCGAAAAACTCTCCTTCATGCCTTCAATTTGGTAATGCACGTCGGGCAGCAATCCCCGTAACTTTACCAGCGGGCTGCGCTGTCTTTCAGCTATCGTATTGTCATGATATTCTGCCATATTGTACACGAAAACCACCGCAGACCGTTTGTCTTTGTCCACATATTGCAAAATGCTCCGGTTTTCATCATACGGAGAAACAATCCGGTAGGTATTGCCTTTTTGTACGGTTTCCCTGATTTCCTTATACAATGCAATCTTTTCCTTCGCTATGGCTTTCTGTTTATCGTCCCATTTGGTAATATCATATCCTACGCCCAGCACGCCTGCCATGCACACATCGAATTTATATTCGAGCGAGGGGCTCTGCCTGTGCCAGTCTTCCTGCGTTACCCACGAAATCATCGTGTTGGCGGGAAAAAGCGTCAGATAGGAATCCTGAATGAAAAGGCGTTCTATCGGGTCGGTATTGTCGCTTGGCCAGCTGAAATCGAAGCGTGACATCATTGCCATATCAATACGTCCGCCGCCGCCGGAACAATTCTCAAACCATACTTCGGGAAAATCTTTTCGCAGGGTTTCCACCAGACGATACAGGTTTTCCATATATTTGACCCTCACAGCCCGCTGTTCATCGGCAGGCGCCGACATGAATCCCGGGTCGGACAATGCCCTGTTGCGGTCCCACTTGATAAACTTGATGTTATTTTCTTTCAGCAAGTCGTGAAAATATTTGTAAAGATATTGATACACGTCTTCGCGGGCAAGGTTGAGCATCAACTGGTTGCGCCCTTCGTGACGCTGGCGGTTCGGAAAATGGAATACCCAGTCGGGATGCGCCCGGTAAAGGTCGCTGTTGGGATTGACCATTTCCGGCTCTATCCAGATGCCGAAATCAAGCCCCATAGCATTGATTTTGTCTATCATCGACTTCAAACCGTTGGGGAATTTGTTCCTGTCCACCGTCCAATCGCCGAGCCCTGCCCTGTCGTTTACGCGCCCTTTGAACCAGCCGTCGTCTATCACGAACATCTCTACGCCAAGTTCTTTGGCTACTTTTGCCAGTGCCAGTTGATGCTCCTCGTTCACGTTGAAGCCGGTGGCATACCAACTGTTGTAAAGCACGGGGCGGAGTTTGTCGCGGTGTGTGGCGGGCAACAGTTTTTCCCTTACATACCCGGTCATACTCATGGTTACGCCTTCGTCGCCATGTTCGGTATAACCAAACAACATGCGGGGTGCAGCAAGCGATTGTCCGGGTTTCAGGTTCACCTCCTGGTCCCAGAAATTCATTCCACCTGTAATCTGTACGCTACCGTTGAAAAACTTTTCGAAATCAAGCCGCCAGTTGCCACTGTAACTCAATGTACCAAACCATACTTTTCCCGTGTATTTGTCATTCTCACCTTCCGGACGCACCAAAAAGGTGGATGCTCCGTAGGATCTGAAATCCTTTACCTGTAAGGTTTTCGTTCCCTGTGTCAGTTTGGTGGTTTGCCGTGTAAATTCATTTACAAAAAACCCCGAATAATGCGTCAGTTCATAAGCGTCCTTGGGCAGGAAAACCGAGCCGGACAACATGTTCTCCACCTTGATGACGCCCTTTTTGCCGGTATTGGCAACTTCCACCCATTTCTCAATCATGTCGTATTCGGGCAATACACGGATATATGAGGAAACCTCCAAAGGGTAGTACTTGTCGCGCTGTACGATTTTCAACGTCTGAGAGCCGTCAACGGTGATTATTTCGGAACTTTTGTACGCAAGTTCGATATCGCGCACGCCGTCGGGAAAAACGGCTTCAAGAAGGGGTGTCGGGGGGGGCACCCCCACATAACCGCCACGTACCGGAATTTCCTGTTCCGCGAAGTGGGGCGGGTTTTCCTGATACTGTTTGTTGCCGCAATATACGGACTGAACTTCGCCGTTTTGGGAAACGGCAATCCGGTAAACGGACGATTCGGTGGTAATGTTCCAGTCCTTCCCGCTTTTGCCGACCTGAATATTCTGGGCGGAAACAGTCGTGGAAAGAAAGAATAAGCCAAAAAGCCCTCCCTGCCCCCAAATGGAAGCGGGTTTACGTTTGATAAAAAATGCTGTTTTTTTCATTGAAATATATTTATTTGTTGTTTGTTTGTCAGTTTACTTATTTCGTGCCAATAGAAAAATGCTTCTATATTGCTCTTTTTGAGCTTGTTTAATTTCGTTAGTAAAGGATTTTCAATGACCGCATTTTGCAGGGATTGAATATCGTTTCTATCAAAATGCTTAATTTCCATTCTGTTGGCGGCTATCATTGCAGAAAGGTAAGCCGCTTTTGAGGCGTTGACTATAGCACTGTCAAGGCGATATTTTCCGCCATGAATAAAGCTTTGAATGCGTTTTATACCCTCTTGCAACTGTTTAAAGTTTTCACTATCAACTAATCTTTGCGAGCAAATACATAGCGACGTTTGGAAAATATCATCAAGTACTTGTGAAATATCTTCGTGATTTAACCCACATTGCGCAAAATCAGCTGCCACAAAAAAAATTTTTATGTTCTGCAACATAAAATCAAGCTAAAAAATGGTCATTTTGGGAATATTCCGTGTATTTTTCGACGTTTTTTGCTGAAAATTGGTG